>SSHD01000105.1 GCA_008017255.1 Acinetobacter sp. | reverse complement strand
GGTTAGAACATCGGCCCGCCACGACGAGGGTCGCGGGTTCGAGCCCCGTCCGCTGCGCCATTTCATTTCCACGATGTTTGTTGATTTCTTGCAAAAGGCAGCGGTAGTTCAGTTGGTTAGAATATCGGCCTGTCACGCCGAGGGTCGCGGGTTCGAGCCCCGTCCGCTGCGCCATTTATCAAATTCCCTGATTTGAAAAATGGTCAAAATTGCATAGACTACGCACTGCGTTTGTCTTGCGTCAAAAATTCAATTCTTGAATTTTTTCCTCAGGGCGCTTAGCTCAGTTGGTAGAGCGTCTGCCTTACAAGCAGAATGTCGGCGGTTCGATCCCGTCAGCGCCCACCATAATTCCTTTGCTCGATAGCATGTTTTTATAGCGTTGTAATCAAAACTAAATTATTTTATGATTGGCAGCTATAATGATTCTAATATCGAAGTAATCTATGAAAAACCCCTATCAACGCAAGGCTGCGTCGAAATCTCAAGCTGCAACACCTCAGTCTGTACCCAAAGATGCTTATCGGCAATTTATTGAAAATATGATTATTCAGCGTCAAGTCATTGCGCTATACAGTGAAGGTTGGGCTTTATGTTCGACCCCAACGGGTAAACATGCCTTAGCCATTTGGCAAAATAAGGGTTTGGCAAAATTATTGATTAAAGACAATTGGGCTAGATACCAAGTAGAAGAAGTGTCTTTGCTGAATTTGATTGAAAAACTAATTCCGTTTTTAAAACAAAATGATACGCTGTTGTCTTTAGATTTGACGCCAGAAGGCAATAACTTGCTAATTACCCCTGAAGCTTTTTTGATGGATATTAAAAATTTTATTTATCAAATTTATACCCAACGTCCAGATGTATTTGCAGAACTGAAACTGCCTTTGCCACGCGACATTCGTTTACATAGCTAAACTGCGTTGTGCTTGATTGGGAGAGTTCCCCAATCAATATTCATTTAACAGCCAGCCACTGCCATAGGCAAAATATTCTCTGAGCCAAGCATTGTAACGTGTGCCTAATGGTGTGGTTGCACCGAGCATGCTGACTTGGTTATAGCCTTGTTTTTTAGCAATAGCAGCCGCCCGCAGGGTATGAAAATCACTGGTGATAATCACAATGGGTTGTTGAGTGCTAATCTGCTGGGCGCTTAATAAAGCCTGACTATTTTGTAGATGTAGCTCGGTGCTGGTGCTTTGATCTTCTAATATAATTTGCGCTGTTGGAATGTTATAACGCTGTTGTAGATAGCGTGACATTACCGCAGCTTCACTCTCGGTTTCAGCAAAATCTACTCCGCCAGTCAGTACCAATTTTGCATTGGGTTGTGCAAGCACAACTGGGGCAGCACGGTCTAAGCGGTTTGCCAAAGTAGGAGATGGTTGACCATTAATTACGCCACTACCTAACACAATAATTGCTTTGGCTGCGGGTGGGGTACGCGTGTTTAAATTGCTGTTGCTCAAATAATTGAAAAAATAGCCTAAGCTGATGAGCCAGAGCCAAAAGCATAGCCAACCCAAGCGCCAAACAGAATGTAAGCGGGAATGATAGAAAAAGAAGCGTTGTAGATGATAACAATATGCAGCATAAAAGAGCAAAAACAGCCCCAACAGCAAGGGCAGTACTGTGCCAATATGAATCTTTTTTAAGGCAATTAAAATCGCGCCATCTAGAAATAAGAGCATACCGATTAGACCGATAACAATACGGAGCCATCTACTCAATTTCTGCATGTGATTCACCGTTGTGTTGAATTGTATGTAGTGTATGCAAAATCGCTGTAAAGGCAACTATCCACTACTGATATAAAAAAGAGTGCCGAAGCACTCGTTTTTTATAAGGTCAAATATTTTAGTAGACATCACGACGATAACGGCCATTGGAACGTAATTCATCCATTTTTGCTGCACCTAAAAGGTCGGTCAAGGCTTGATCTACACCGCTTGCCATGCCGTGAATGCTGCCGCAGACATAAATCACCGCACCTTGATTGACCCATGTGATGAGCTCATCAGCATTGTTGCGCAACACATCTTGCACATAAAGGCGTTGTGCTTGGTCGCGAGAGAAGGCGAGGTCTAGCCGTTGTAAGCTGCCCATGTTTTCCCACGCCTGAATGGTGTCGGCATAAAAGAAATCGTGTGCACGTTGCCGTTCACCGAAAATCAGCCAGTTGGCAGTATAATGTTGTCGATTACGCTGCTGTAATAAGCTCATTAAGCCTGCGATGCCAGTACCATTGCCGATACAAATAATCGGGCGGTTGTCAGCAATCAAATGGAACGATGGATTGGTGCGAATGCGTAAGGCAATCGGTTGCTTGAGTGTGGCAATTTCGGTTAACCAAGCTGAGCCGAGTCCTAACTGACCCTGTGCATCACGCTGTTGTCGTACCACCAATCGCAGCGCTAGTTGCTCAGGAATACTGGCGATGGAGTATTCACGAGTGGGTAGTGTCGGCAGCTGCTCGAGCAATTGTTCAAGATGATTAAAGTTTTGGATTTCAACTCTTAAGTTTTTATCCCATAGCAGTTGTTCAATGCTTTGCTGGTGTGATGCAAGCTGTGTTTGCGCTGCAATTTGATGCTGCGCCAAGAAGGCTTGAATATCCGCCATACTATTGCCAGGTTGAATTTCCGCAATATCGCCGGCATGCCAAGTCATCTCATTGGGTGCGGTTAGTTCAATGTTATACGCCGCTTCGCCTAAGCTATTGGGGTTAAGTAGCGTTCGTTCGCTTAAGATCCATTGATCGAAAACTTTTTCAATGTTCATGCCATGCAGTTTTTGCTGCGTGACGCTAGACAAGGCTTGATTCCAACGCTGGATGTCTTGCGGATTGGCATTGTCGACTTCAATTACATCAAACCATGGTTGTGCATGACATTGTTTTAACCATGTATCGACGGCATGACCAAAACTACAGTAACTGTCTGGATAGTCTTTCGAGCCAAGCGCCAATACTGCATAGTTCAAATGACTGAGATCGAGCGATTGCTGCATCAGTTTTTTATTGAAACTGTTGGCTAAATCTGGTGCTTCGCCAGTGCCATAAGTGCTGACCACAAAGAGTAGTTGCGGTGCTTGCGCAAGGTCTTGTGCTGTTAGCTGTTGAATCGGTTTTACCGTTGTGGTTTGCTGCGCCAGTTGTAAGCTGCTCGCGGTACGCCAAGCCAGTTGTTCCGCTACGCCAGTTTGTGAGGCATAGGTGATGAGCCAAGGCGTTGCATTTGGGTCAATGCTTGAATTTGTTAAGGGTTGGCGTTCGGCTTGAGTCAGCTTTTTTTGCTTACGGCGTTTTAGGTACAGCATCCAACCCGTTACAAAAAATAGCGGCATAGCCAGTGCAGCAAGCATTGCCACAAATTGATACGTCGGACCAAAGAAGCTACCACGATGCACTGGTAGCATGCTGCTCATCACTTTTTCATTGAGCTTTTTATCTTGATATAATTCAAATTTTTCAAAACTGTTGTTTTGATAATTATAAACCGCTTGGTTGCGTGCACGTTCATGTTGTGGAATGGCATCGACAAAGCTTAATTCAACTTTGGCATCGGCATGCTTTGGAATATTTAAGGTCAGGCTGGAGTATTCACGACCAATTTGTGCGTTCACTCCAGTCCATGTTTGGTTCAGAATGCTGCTGACTTGCTGTGTAGATAAAGCAGCTGTTTCTTCTTTAGGTTGCTGATGCCCTACATGCTGATCTTTAGGCTTGGGTTGTTCTACGCCCATGACTTTAAACATACCCGCACGCCACCAGTCATACGACCAATATAAACCTGTGCAGGCAAATAATAAGTAAAACACCACAAGCCAAGTACCGACGACGGCATGCAAATCCCAAATAAAGTTACGACCTTTTAATTGGGGTTTCAGCAAAAACCATTTTTTAAAGCTATGTTTTTTTGGGAAACGTAAATACAGTCCGCTGAGCACAAAGAAAATCAGCATCAGTGCTGCAGCACCGGTGAGTTGTGCCCCCACTTTCCCAACAGTTAAATTACGGTGTAACTGCTGAATAAATTGTAAGGTCTGTTGACCACGTAGTTCGGGTAATACCGCTGCGTTATATGGGTTGACCAGCAGGTTATAGCCACGCTTGGCACCTTCTTTTTTAATGTTGACGGTAGACGAAGCAGTAGGGGATGCAGCGATGCTAATGCTATTTATTTCTAGCTTAGGCTGGGTGAGCCTAAAATGTTGATACAGCTGCGCAGGGGTGAGTTTAGGTGTAGCTGCGGCTTGCACCACATAACTGTCTTGATTAAGCCATTTTAAAATTTGCGGTTCATAAGAATAAATTGCGCCAGTCACGCCCATTAAAGACAGTAGTAAACCGGCAGTAATGCCTAAGAACCAGTGGATTTGGAAGAAGAATTTTTTAAACATGGTCAACAAGAAGGTGGTGAAATTTATGCCAAAAATTATAACTCAAGATTGTGTAGAGATTATAGTTTTTGCAGATAATATTAATATTGATTCTCATTTATTTTTACAGGATTAAAAAAAACCTCTCACATGGAGAGGTTGGTTAGCACCTAGAAGTGTTTAAATCGACTTCGCAGCACCGACAGTTTCATTTAAATGTTCACGGATGGTTTTGAAAGAAAAATTCTTGCTATCCATACGCTTAGGTAAAATATAAGCACCTTGCTGTTCTTCACCTTTGGCTTTAACTTTGAAATTCACCAAAATAAACTCAGGCGAGCTATACCATTCGTAAATGTCTTTCCACGCAATGGTGGCAGTGCCTTCTTGCATACCCATTTTTTGACGCATGACAATGCCATGCGGCTGCACGCCTAAACGAATGCCTTTAATATCTGGCACAGGATATTCATTCATTTTACGTTTCACATACCATTCCAAACCAAAGCGTTTTGCTAAATAGAACAGCACCACGCCAATAATCACCACCCAACACATAATGGTTGAATAGGTCGAATAATATTGGATGAGCCCTGCGCCAACTAAAGACAGCACGACCAAAGCAAGCATAATCAACCATGCTTTGCGGCTAAATTTGTTGGTGTCGCGCCAAATCATCAGTTGAACTTGACGTTGTTCGGCTTCAGAAACTTCGTAAGGAACAGGTTGTAGCGTATAGGCGTATAGATTTTTGGCGGTCATAGTCTAAAAAACAATTGAGTGTAAAACTGAGCTGAGTTTAGCATTAATTAGCAGTCAAAGATATTAGCGCAATGCTGCGTTTTAAAGCGATGCAAACTCGGTGCCATCTTCTTGAACTTCATAACTTAGGCTTTGTTTTAGCATACTCAAGCGGGGCAGTACGTTCAGCATCAGCGACAGTTGCTGTAAAATAATCAGGCCTTGTTGCTCGTCTTGATCTTGGTGGTTTAAACGCTGACGGATGGCATGCAGCATGTTTTGTGCAGTTAAATCAGGCACTTCATCACGTAATAATGCACCTTGAATATCATCGAGTGCATGATCTAAAAGGGCTAATACGTCTTGATCTTGCATCTGTTCGCGATGTGCGCCCAAGGCGGCGATATAGCTTAAAAATGTATGGCTTAGGCATAAAAACTCAAACGACAAGGTTTTTTGTGTGGCATCAATATTGGGTTCGGTCGCCAAAGTCGAAATGAGCGATGCCACTTCTGCATCACTATTGTGTGCGGCACGTCGAACGATGCGATAGTTTAGGGCGTTGTTGCGTCCTAAGTGGTATTGTTGCACCACTTCGGCTAAGTAGACACATTGCGCTTGTAGGGTGCGTTGAATAGTGCGTGGTAAGCGGCGGAATTGCCAATCGGGCCAAATAAAACTCACCCCAAACCACGCCAAAGCACAGCCAATAAGTGTATCGACCAGGCGGGGGATGCTAGCGGCAAAGGCTGAGCCATCTAAGTTAAAGCTAATTAAAGCCAAAATGGTCATAAATGCGGTGGCTTGTGCATATTGTTTACTGCGCAGCTCGAAAAATAGCACCCCACTGAGCACTAAAATCAGCAATTGACCTTCCAATGAGGGAATAAAATAGATCACGCTTAAACCGAGCATAATGCCAAGCAATGTACCGATAATCCGTAAATATAAACGGCGTTTGGTGGCGTTAAAGTTCGGTTGGCAGACAAATAAGGCAGTGAGTAAAATCCAATAACCATAGGCAATATTGGTCAGTTGAATAATCAAATAGCCAATAAATAACACAATAGATAAGCGCACCGCATGCCGAAATAACACCGACTCTGGACTTAAATGCTGTTTGACGCGTACTAAGATGTCATTCCAACCTTTGAGGTCATCATCTCGGAGTTGGTTTTCCAGTTGTTGCGTATTAATCAATTTCAGATTGCGTTCGGTTTCTAAGTTTTGTAATTGTGCATCTATCGACTTTAAGTTTTGATACAGTGCAAATAATGCGTTGATACGAACTTGGTCGTACAGACCATCATCCCGCAGCTTTTCTAAAGATAGGCGTAGGTTTTCAAAACTGTGTTTAAAACGCTTGTGATGTACATAAGGACTTTGGCTTAAAATAGATTGTGCCAAGTCCTGACAGGCTTTGCCTTGCAAGGTGAGCAGGCGTTGGAAACGAAATAAAATATCGCTGTGTTGGAACAATTTTGCCAGTTTTTGATAGTCGATATGCGCAGAGTCGGCACGCTCATGGATGTCTTGCGCGACAAAATAATAATGCAGACTGCGCCGTGTATCTTTTTGCCCACGGTCACCTTTTAAGCGAGTCAGCAGTGCTATACGCAAGTGATTAAATAGTGTAATTAATTTGCTATTTTCTAGTGCTACATCAATCATACTTTGTTGATAACTTGATGCAGTCATATCGACATCGAACACATTGGCTTTGGCAAATAAAAAACTGCCCAAGGCTCGATACGATGCCGCCAGTTGATCTTGTAATTGCCGTACTGGAAACAGTAAAAAACTGATGGTGGAAATGAGTCCATACCACGCAGCACCGGCAACCAACAACGCAGGTTGCATATACCATTGTTCAAACAAATGCACGCCAAGCATAGAATAGACTGAAACCACTAAACAGCCATAGGCAATGGTGGCATAACGCCGCCCCAAAGAGCCGAGTAAAATCCAACCAATACACGAGGTAATTAGCCCAATGGCAAAGGCGATAGGGTAGGGAAATAAAAACTGTACCGACACAGCCGTGATAAAAAATCCAATATAAGTGTAAATCAGATTCATCATCCGTACTGAAAAACGGTCGTCAATGTCGCTAATACCTGCCGCAACCACCCCTAAGGTCAGTGGAATGGTCGCCAGTTGGTAGTCAAGCCAATAGGGCACAAAAGCCGTTCCAGCAAAGGCGATCAACATCCGCACGTTATACATAAACGTGGTGTTATAAGTGGCTTGTTTTAAGCGGATGAGCCAAGAGTTCAAAATCTATCCTTTTGCGCTATGGCAGGCGGTGTATGGTTGCATTGGTATTGCTGCAATATAGCTATATTAATGCTGCTACAGCGGCTTGCATAGTCTTTGAGTGCTCGGGTTATTGATCGACAAAAACCGTAAAATTTTCCACCGCTTCGCGCGGGGTAATGAAACTATTCACAATATGTTCAGGGTCGGCATAACCCAACGCTATGGTACAGACCAGTTCTTCATCTTCAGGAGCGCCCAATATCTCTAAAACAATGCCATGAAAATGATTCCACGCCGCTTGTGGGCAAGTATCTAGCCCGCGTGCTTTGGCGGCTAACATGACGTTTTGCATCATCATGGCAATATCCATTTTTGCGCCTACGCCCATGACTGTGTTGACGGTAAAACACAGCGCGACTGGGGCATCGAACAATTGAAAATTACGCAATTGTTGTGCCGCCATTTTGTCTTTGTCGGTTTTCTGAATGCCAAGTAAGCCATACAAGCCCCAACCATTTTCACGGCGACGCCCAATATAAGGCGAAATCCACGTTTCAGGATAATACGCAAAGGTTTCTGAATAGTGTTGGCGCAGTTCAGGTTTGGCGAGCAGTTCAATTTGAGCGCTACAGACGCGATTTATCATTTCCGCACGTTTGTTGCCTGTAACCACATAGACTTTCCATGGTTGGGTATTGGTGCCAGAAGGCGCACGGCAGGCGACTGCTAAAATATCGTGAATGGTTTGCATGGCAACAGGAGTGTCTAAAAAGGCACGTACCGAGTGACGTGATGTAATGACATTGTCTACATAGCGGACTTGTTCGGTGTTCATGTGGACTCCTGTGCTGTTGGATCATTTTCAGTGCGTTACACTATAAAACATTCGCCTGCTTTTTAGTCCAATAAGTGTAAAGCGTGCAAAAAAATATTATTTTCTACGAGCCGCCATAAAAATTGCTACAGTTTTTCGCCTTGTGCATGGTTAAACTCTAGCGCAGAAATCGAGTCAAAATGGCAATAGATGTATATGAAGCAGTTTAAATTATGGATGTTGGGTTGTTCGATGGCGCTGTTTGCAGGCTGTCAAAGCACCACACATTTAGCAGCGGTGCCTGAAAATGCCCAAGTTCGTGCGCTAAACCGAGTAGCGGTGATGAGTAAAAACGCTGAACAAGCAGTGATTGCTTTGGTGTTGGGTAGTGGTGGTGCGCGCGGTTATGCACATATCGGGGTCATAGAAGTATTAGAGCAGCACGGTATTCGTCCAGATTTTATCGTCGGAACCAGTGCAGGCAGTATAGTCGGTTCGGTTTACGCCAGTGGCAAAACCGCTGCCGAGTTACGTGAAATTGCCTTACAACTCAAAGCCAATGATATACGTGATGTCGATGTAAGCCTAAAAGGCTTTTTTAATGGGCAAAAAGTTGAAGATTATATTAACCAACAAGTGCAGGGTATGCCTTTACAGCAGTTGAAAATTCCCATGTATGTGGTGGCAACAGAACTAAAAAATGGCAAGCAGACCGTATTTAATTATGGCAACACAGGGCAGGCGGTACGTGCTTCGGTGTCAATTCCAAGTATGTTTAAGCCAACTAAAATAGGCGAAATTGAATATGTAGATGGCGGACTGGTCAGTCCAGTGCCAGTACAAGTGGCGCGGGACTTGGGTGCCGATATTGTGATAGCGGTGGATATATTGGCACAACCAGTGCATACCGAAACCTCCAATGTATGGGGCTTGTTTAACCAAAACATTAATATTATGCAGGGGCGTTTAGCTGCTACAGAACTAAAATCGGCGGATATTGTGATTCAGCCTGACCTTAGAGAAAAAGCACATATTTTTGATGTTAAAGGGCGTGAAATGACCATACAAGCAGGGGTAGATGCTGCGCAAGCCAAACTTGCCGATGTACAGGCGGTAATAAAGCAAAAGTCTGTGCCCGCAGCAACGCAAGCCGTGCGGAAAGCTGCAGTGCAGCCCTAAATGAGCCATTGCATTCAGCATTCAGCGCATGATTTTAGGCAAATTGTAAATGGTGAATAAAACACTATGCAAAAGCCATAAAAACAGGTAAATACTAGCCATCATTGTATTTTTAGCAAATCATATTTAGTTTGCAGTTTTAGCATGACGCTATAGCGTTCATCATGATAGACAAGGACTTTTAAACGCGATGTTTAAATCATTTTTTCCAAACCCACGCTGGTTTTTTATTTCAGCCATCGTATGGCTGGCGCTCAATATGTTGCTGTGGTACACCGGCGGAAATGCTTGGGGTGAATATTTAGGCTTCGCCAAAGGTTATGCCGATGCGGAATTACCCAAAGATGTGAGTCGGTTCTGGTCGGCAAGTTTTGTTTGGTATTATGTGTGGTTTTTGGCTGCAACGACATTATTTGCTGCATTTTGGCGTTATTACTCAGATAACAAATGGCAAAAATGGTCGATTTGGGGCTCGGCATTTATTTTGTTTAATATTTGGTTTGCCGTACAGGTCAACGTTGCGATTAATGCGTGGTATGTACCATTTTGGGACACGATCCAAAAAATGCTCAGCAATGGCGGTGATATTTTAGACCTGTATAAAGAAGCTTTTATTTTCTTGACCATTGCGATGGTTGCGGTGACCCTAGGTATTATTAATGTGTTCTTTACCAGTCACTATGTGTTCCGTTGGCGGACGGCGATGAACGAATACTATGTGACGCATTGGGAAAAATTACGCCATGTAGAAGGGGCATCGCAGCGTATTCAAGAAGACACCATGCGTTTTGCCACCATTATGGAAGACTTAGGGGTGGAATTGGTTAGGGCGATTATGACCTTGATTGCCTTTTTACCGCTGTTGTATCAATTGTCGAAATATGTGCCAGTGGTGCCGATTTTTGGCGAAGTGCAGCATTCTTTGGTTTGGGCGGCGATTGGTTGGTCGGTGTTTGGAACGCTGCTGCTGATGGTGGTCGGGATAAAATTACCCGGTTTGCAATTTAACAACCAAAAGGTCGAAGCGGCGTATCGTAAAGAATTGGTCTATGGTGAAGATCATGCCGACCGAGCGGAACCCGCAACATTAAAAGAGCTGTTTGCACAGGTGCGTAAAAACTATTTCCGTTTATATTTTCATTACTCGTATTTTAATATGACCGCTCAATGGTATGGACAACTCGACGTTTTGTTTAATATTGTGGTGTTGTTTCCATCTATTGCCGCAGGAAAATTAACCTTAGGTTTATTGCAACAAATTATGGGTGTATTTGGTAAAGTGCGTGATTCTTTTCAATATTTGATTAATTCATGGAAAACCATTATTGAATTATTGTCAATTCATAAGCGGTTAAAATTATTTGAATCGATTTTAGATAAGTAATTTTTATTGTTGTTCAACTCGAAAACCTGCAAGAAATATGCAGGTTTTTTTTAGCGAGAAATGTCATGTTAAAACTGATTTACTATGTGCCAGAGTCGCATCTTGAAGCAACTAAGCAAGCTATTTTTAAGGCAGGCGCGGGCGGTATTGGAAATTATGAACAGTGTGCGTGGCGGGTGAAAGGTTTGGGACAATTCAAAGCGGTAGCAGGGGCAAAACCATTTCTTGGGCAGCTCAATGCGCTTGAGCAACTCGAAGAATGGCGTGTAGAAACCATCGTCCCTGAACTTAAAGCCCATGAAGTTGCTCAAGCTTTAAAGGCAAGCCATCCCTATGAAGAACCTGCCTTTGAATTCATACAAATTTTAGATATTGAATTGCCTTGAGTTTTCAAGGCAGAACTCAAATTAATTGAACTGAGAAAAGTCTGGTTTTCGTTTTTGCATAAAGGCTTGTACGGCTTCCATCATTTCAGGTGAGCGCACACGTTGCATAAAGATTTCTGCTTCTTCATCAACACAGGTAATAATGTCTGCTAAATCTTTTTTCATTAAGGCTTTCGTTTGTTTGAGCGATGCTAAAGGTAACGCTGCAAGCTGCTCTGCTGTTTGTTGCGCAGTGGCATACACATCTTCTACCACATCATTGACTAAACCGGCTTGTGCAGCAGTTGCGGCATTAAATTTTTTCGCCGTGAACAGCAACTCGGCTGCTTTATGGTAACCCGCTTGTTGTACCAATAAACGACTTGCAGCACCTTCTGGTGACAGTCCAAGGCTTACAAACGGAATTTGGAACAATGCGCTGTTGTCTGCATACACCATGTCGGCATGTAATAAAATCGTTACACCAATACCAATTGCAACACCTTTTACGCCAATAATTAACGGTTTAGAGAAACGTGCCGCTGCTTTTAATAATACGAATGGTGGAGCGTCACCGGCTTTACCTTCAAGCGGCTTTTGAATAAAACCCATAAAGTCTTTCATGTCGTTGCCAGCGGTGAAATCTTGTTCTGCACCACGCAAAATCACTACGCGAACTTCTTTGCTGGCATCGGCTTGGTCGAATGCGTTGGCAATGCACAAATAAAGTTCGCCATATAGGGCATTTTTTGCATCGGCACGGTTGATGGCTAAGGTGAGGATGCCATGTTCTAAATTTGCTTGTAAATGTGGATGAGGTTGTTGAATACAGTCAAGTGTCATCGTACTATCCTTGCTTTAATCCAGATTGATTTGAGTGTTTTCATTATGTCGTATATTTGCTTGAATAGAGCAACTGATGAGTTCACAAAAAAATGACAACTAAGCCTATGTACACATTTGATTATCTTGTTTTTATTGGGCGGTTTCAGCCGTTTCATTTGGCGCATCTGCAAACCATTGAAATTGCGTTACAACGCAGTGCGCAGGTGGTGTTGGCACTGGGTTCTGCGCAAAATGAACGCAATATTAAAAATCCATTTTCAGCGCTTGAACGTGAACAGATGATTTTGGCGAATTTTTCTGAAACTGAACAACAGCGGATTAAATTTGTGCATGTGATTGATGTTTATAATGATAAAAAATGGGTGCAACTGCTCAAAGATGTTGTTAATCAAGTGATTCAGCCCAGTGCTAAAGTCGGTTTGATTGGGCATTTTAAAGATGATTCATCCTATTATTTGCGTTTATTTCCAGAATGGCAGCTAGTAGAACTCGATAGTTTAAAAGATTCTATTTCCGCTACGCCGCTGCGGGAAGCTTTTTATAGAGGTGAAATTCAAACTGAGTATTTCCCAAACGGCACGATTCAATTTTTACAACAATTTAAAAACACAACTTACTATTCGCAATTACAGCAAAAATTTCACGCCGCCGATGATTCAAATTTAGAAGACGTTTGATGGGAGAGGACTTACATCTTCCTAAAGATTAGTCGATTTGTGAGCCGTGCCAAGCTAGGAAAAACAAAATGAGCCAAGACCGCATTAGTTGCATTCAACAACAACTCCAAAAGTATTTTGATGGTTTGTATTTGAGTGATGTGGCGTTATTGAAACAGGTCTTTCATGCCGATGCGGTTTATCTGTGCGTAACAGAGCAACCCGTGCTTCAACTCAGCATGGCTGAATATTTTCCAATTGTTGAGCAAAGAATTTCACCCGCTTCGAAAAAGCAATTAAGACAAGATAAAATCATTTCGATCAATCTGTTAAATGACACCATGGCGATGGTGCATGTGCAATGCGCCATTGCGCCGAAATACTTTTATGATGCTTTAACTTTTGTTGCAGTAAATGGTGAGTGGAAAATTATCAGCAAAGTGTTTCATTATGAGTTGGTCGTAGATTGAATTTCTAAATATTGTAGTTTGATTTTTAAAGTGGTTTAAGCATCTTCCCAAAAAATCAGCCGATTGGAAAATGGATCGGAAATGCTCAATTCTAGTGTTTCCCAGTCTGTTTTTTCAATTTGTGGTTTGGCAAATTTATCATTTTGGGCATGTAGTTCGGCGTGTAACAGCGACAGATTTTGCCAGTAAATACGAATTGCACTATGTGGGCTGGCATCACCAAAGTGTTCCGATAAATGAATGACGCAATCGCCTTTAGATACTTGTAAATACAGCGGAAAATTGTCGCCAAATTGGTGCTGCCAATCGAGTTGAAAGCCCAAATAATCTAAATAAAAGGTTTGGGCAATTTCAATATTAAAAATGCGTAAAATAGGGGTGATTGAACCCGATTGCATCAGACTATTCCTTTGGTTAGGGCTAAGGTTTTACACCGCCTGCAAGGCTGCTAAATCTGCTAAGATTTGCTCGGCATGTCCTGCGGCTTTAACCTTTCTATAAGATTTAACCAATTGCTTATTATGGAAAATAAAAGTTGAGCGTTCGATGCCAAGCACTTGTTTGCCATACATATTTTTTTGTTTAATTACATCGAAATGCTGACATAGCACTTCGTCTTTATCACTAATTAAGTCGATGCTTAAAGACTGCTTTTCGGTGAAGTTTTGATGTGCTTTAACTGAATCGCGTGACACACCAATAATCTGACAGTCTAAAGCTGCAAACTGATCTTTTAAGCTAGAAAAATCGACCGCTTGAGTGGTGCAACCTGGGGTTGAATCTTTCGGATAAAAATACAGTACCAACCATTCAGTTGGTAGCTGAGTTAAATTTACTTCTCCATGAGTCGTTGCAAAACTCTGATTTGGTAAGGTCGTTGTCATATCATTGCCTTTAAAATCGACCTCTTGCGCTCATTTAAGTCTGTCTTTGAAAACAGGAAAAAGAGGTGATTGATATGCGCAAGAAGTTTAATGCATAGAAAAGCCTGCAATAGCAGGCTTGGGTTTGTTTTAACTTTTATTTCTTCGCCGCTTTTTGTTGCGCTGCTTTCATGGCTTCTTCAGTCAGTTTTTCTAACTTGCTGACCAATGGTGCACCTAAACAGGTTTGCAGCTCTTTATATTGCTTTTGCATAAAAGGTAGTGAGCTTGGGTTTTTCTTGGAATTGATGGCGCTTTGAATTTCCCATTTCTGTGCTTCGGTCATTTTGCCTTGTACGTCTATTTGACAACCACAGAATTTATTGACTTCGGTGGCGCTTAATTTACCGCCTTTCGAGGTTTGCTCTTTACAGTTTTCAATCAATGCTGCTTTCACATTGGTGCTTTTTGCTGGATTTTCAGCAGCTTGGCTTGCAGTTGCAGCCAAAGCAGATGCAACAAACAATGTAGAAAAAATAATTTTAGTGTTAAACAACTTCATAGTGTGTACCTAGTATTTGCCTTATATCGTTGAATCGGCATAACGTGTCGGATCCGCAATACCAGCTTCGATAAAACCTTGCTGACGTAAACGGCAACTGTCACATTTGCCACATGCACGTCCTTGAGCATCTGCCTGATAGCAAGATACCGTTTGGCTATAGTCTACGCCATGTTCTAGCCCTAAGCGTATAATATTCGCTTTGGATAAATGTAACAGAGGTGTTTCAATTTTAAGTGGTTTTCCTTCAACTCCAGCTTTGGTTGCAAGGCGTGCGAGGTTGGCAAAAGCATCAATAAATTCAGGACGACAGTCTGGATAGCCTGAATAATCAACCGCATTGACCCCAATTACAATGGCTTCGGCATCGAACACTTCCGCTGCAGCAAGCGCATAAGATAGGAAAATGGTGTTACGTGCTGGTACATAAGTTACAGGAATACCTTCTTGTAGTTGTTCTGGTACGTCAATGTTATGGTCGGTGAGTGCTGAACCACCCAAATGACCTAAATCAATATTAATGACACGGTGTTCTACGCCTACACGCTGCGCCAATGCTGTTGCGGCATCGAGTTCGGTGGTCGAGCGTTGACCATACATAAAACTCAGTGCAATACATTCATAATGTGCTTGTGCCCAAGCCAAACAAGTGGTGGAGTCTAAGCCGCCAGACAATAATACGATGGCACGTGAACGCATATTATTTTCCATGATTCAACCTAAAATAAATTAAAAAAATTGCTGTTACTCAATGAGTAAGGTGTGAATTTTAACGACCTGATTCATCATTCCATAACAGTTTATGTAACTGTAATTGAAAGCGTACTGGCAAATGATCTTCTAAAATCCACTGTGCCAAGTCACGTGCTAAAGCAGGTAAGGAGACTGCGCCTTTTTCTACTGCAAAAGCAGGTGAGAACCACACCGTGCTGACTTTGTTTTGCAGCTGGTACTGTGCAAGTTGTTGTTTCGACCATTCATAATCGGCACGGTTACAAATCACAAATTTTATTTGATCGTGCTGCGTTAAATAGTCCAGATTGCTGAATAAATTACGCTGTTCTTCATTTGAGGTTGGGGTTTTTAAATCCAACACTTTCGATACTCGAGTATCGACCTTAGATACATCTAAAGCACCACTGGTTTCCAGTGAAACTTGAAAACCTAAGTCACATAAGCGTTGTAATAAAATCAGACAATTCGGCTGTGCCAGTGGTTCACCACCAGTCACACAAATATAAGGGGTTTGATATTGGCTTGCGGTGTCTATAATTTGCTCAAGCGATAAACGCTCACCACCTTCAAAAGAATAGGTGGTATCACAATAACTGCAACGTAATGGGCAACCAGTTAAACGAATAAAAACCGTTGGCAAACCAAAGGTATTCGCTTCGCCCTGCAAAGAATAAAAAATTTCAGTAATGCGTAAACCCGCAGCGGGGTCTGAAACTGGAATTGCAGAAGAACGTAAGGAAGCCATAAATAGTTACCACAACACAGTGACCACAAAAGCCGTATGCGATATTCAAATTTGCCTTGCGCTGCTATAAGCGCAGCTCTTGATACAAGAGAGGGATCTCATAACGCTTTAGTCTGATAGCAAATCCCCCTTTGGCAAAGGGGGATTTAGGGGGGATTACGACTTAGTCGTCACGTAATAAATCGTTCAAGCTGGTTTTAGCACGGGTTTTGGCATCTACTTTTTTCACGATAATTGCAGCGTAAAGGCTGTAAGTACCACATTTAGATGGCAAACTGCCTGCAACCACAACGGAACCCGGTGGTACACGACCATAGTGAATTTCACCTGTTTCACGGTCATAAATTTTGGTTGATTGACCAATAAATACGCCCATTGAAATCACTGAACCTTCGCCAACAATCACGCCTTCAACCACTTCAGAACGTGCGCCAATAAAGCAGTTGTCTTCAATAATCGTTGGGTTGGCTTGTAGTGGCTCTAATACGCCGCCAATACCAACACCGCCAGACAAGTGTACGTTTTTACCAATTTGCGCACATGAACCTACAGTTGCCCATGTATCAACCATTGAGCCTTCATCTACATAGGCACCAATGTTCACATAAGACGGCATTAAGATCACGTTTTTCGCTTGGAAGCTGCCTTTACGCGCCACTGCTGGCGGTACTACACGTACGCCTGCTGCTTTAAATTGCTCTTCAGTCCAACCCGCAAATTTAGTTTCTACTTTGTCGTAAAAACGCAAATCGCAAGATTCAATCGGCTTGTTGTCATTGATTTTAAAAGATAGTAGAACGGCTTTTTTCAACCATTGGTGAACAACCCATTGACCATCGATTTTTTCAGCAACGCGCAATGTGCCGTTGTCTAAACCTGCCAATGCTTCCTCAACGGCTTGACGTACTTCGCTTGGGCAATCTGCCGCAGTGAAATTTGCACGATCTTCAAAAGCTTGTTCAATGATGCTTGAAAGCTGAGACATGGTCTTCCTTCTATCTATCAAAAAAATTTTTAAGATTTTACACCATTTCGGGACAAGAATCTTTGAAAAAAAGAGTTACAATGATTTATGGTGAAATTAAGTCATAAATTTGTATAAAAATTAGATGTATTTGTTTTTCATTCATATTTTAAAAATACATAACTCTGCTAAATTTGTATCAAAAGATAACCAAACCGCATCAGGATGCATATAAAAAAATAGATTACATTCTTTTAAGATTAACTACACAGCACATACAGCTATGCTTGCATCACTTAAAATTAAAAATAATCACCTACGGTTATTTATTTTTCAGAACACGGGTGCCAAACAGTGCCATGAAAATTTGTGTTGCAAGCCATTTTAGCAATTGAGTCCAGCTGTTTTTTAGGAGACTTCGCATGAAAACTTTACCGATTATTTTAGCGGCCAGTGTAATGACAGTCATGAGTGCCAGTGCATTTGCGGCAGATGAACAAGTGATAAAGGAAGATGCTGCGACCACACCAAACTATTTAGCACCTGTTTCGGTACGTGCGGAAGTAGGAACCAGTGGTTATGGTGGTGCGGTGTCCTACCGTGTTAATCCTTATGTCGGTTTAAGCCTTGGTTATAATGGCGGCGACCTGTCTTGGTCTGATGATATTAAAGTCGATGGCTCGACCTATGATTTAGACATGGAAAACAACAACACTTACTTAAATGCCGAGTTATATCCATGGGGTGCAAGTGAAAATGCATTTGCTCGTTCGTTGTATGTAGCAGCTGGTGTGGCTTATCTTGATAATGATTATGATCTTCAAAAACGTACATCAGCAGGTCGTACTTTATCAATAAATGACTGAATAGCCACCGATTTTGTAGACACCTTTTAGTTAGATAAAATGGCTAATT
>SSHD01000018.1 GCA_008017255.1 Acinetobacter sp. | reverse complement strand
CATGCGGCAAACTATGCCGACAACATGTTCACCACCCATTCGGAAAACCGTAACTATGCAGTCAAGCCGATGAACTGCCCATGTCACGTACAGGTGTTTAATCAAGGCTTAAAGTCGTATCGTGACTTGCCAATTCGCTTGGCTGAGTTTGGTTCCTGCCATCGTAATGAACCATCGGGCTCACTTCACGGCATTATGCGAGTGCGTGGCTTTACTCAAGACGATGCACATATTTTCTGTACCAAAGAACAAATTGGTCAGGAAGTCGCAGACTTTATTAAATTGACTTTAGATGTTTATAAAGACTTCGGTTTTGAAGAAGTGCAAATGAAACTGTCGACTCGTCCTGAAAAACGTGTCGGTGAAGATGCTCTGTGGGATATGGCAGAAAAATCTTTAGCAGATGCTTTAGATGCTGCGGGCTTGGCGTGGGACTTACAGCCAGGTGAAGGTGCATTCTACGGCCCGAAAATTGAATTTTCACTGAAAGACTGTTTAGGTCGAGTGTGGCAGTGCGGTACCATTCAGTGCGATTTCAACTTGCCAGAGCGTTTAGAAGCCTCTTATGTGACCGAAGACAACGATCGTGACCAACCTGTCATGCTACATCGTGCAATTCTTGGTAGTTTTGAGCGTTTTATTGGTATACTTATTGAGCACTATGCGGGTTTTATGCCACCATGGTTAGCACCAGTGCAAGTCTGTGTAATGAATATTACCGATGCACAAGCGCAAGCCTGTGAGCAAGTGGTCGCAAAATTCAAGCAAAATGGTTTGCGTGTCATTTCAGACTTGAGAAATGAGAAGATCGGATTTAAGATTCGTGAACGTACCCTAGAGCGTATTCCTTATCTTTTGGTTCTTGGAGATCGAGAAGTAGAAGAAGGTACTGTGAATGTGCGTACCCGCTCAGGAAAAAATTTAGGTACTATGTCAGTAGATGCATTTATTGACCTAGTGAAATCTGCCGACGCCGAACGCGGCCGGTACATTGTGGAGTAATAAAGATTAAACAGCCTGACCGTAATCAACAACAAGGTGCTAAAAGTAACCGCCCAGCTATTAACGACGAGATTCGTGCGAAAGAAGTACGTCTGGTCGCTGCCGATGGTGAACAAAAAGGGGTCGTTTCATTAACTGAAGCGTTGCGTGCTGCTGAAGAATCCAATCTTGACTTGGTTGAGATTGTTGCCAATGCAGAGCCACCTGTTTGTAAAATCATGGATTACAACAAGCACTTGTTTGATCTAAAGCAAAAGCAAAAAGATGCCAAGAAGAAACAGCATCAAGTGCAAGTCAAAGAAATTAAATTGCGTCCAGCAACCGATGTTGGTGATTACCAAATCAAGTTGCGTGCAATTTTACGTTTCCTTGAAGACGGTAATAAGGTCAAAATTACCCTACGCTTCCGTGGTCGTGAAATGGCACATCAACAGCTTGGTTTGGCTCAGTTGCAAAAAATTGAGGCTGACGTTGCTGACTTTGGTGTGATTGAGCAAGCGCCAAAAATGGAAGGTCGTCAAATGGGCATGCTCCTTGGCCCGAAAAAGAAAAAGTAATTTTTTCTTGCAAAAAAAAACACCGCCACAGGCGGTGTTTTTTTTGCCTAGTGTTCAAGTATGGTTTTCAAATATCGATGTTAAAACAAAAGTATATTGTTTGGTTTCGGTTTTGACAGCTGAATTATCTATTAAAAAGATGTTATAAAGCAGAAGCCGTCATAATAACCGAGCAGCGAAATGATTGATTTATATTATTGGGGTACGCCCAATGGACAAAAAATTAGCATTGCTTTAGAAGAAATGGGGCTGCAATACAAAATTTATCCCATCAATATTATGCAAAATGATCAGTTTCAGGCTGATTTTCTTAAAATCTCTCCCAATAATAAAATCCCTGCCATAGTCGATCAAAATGGACCATGTGGTAAGCCGATTTCAGTCTTTGAATCTGGTGCGATCTTACAATATTTAGGTAGAAAGACAGGGCTGTTTTATCCAAGTGATGAGCAGCAACGGGTAGAAGTAGAACAATGGCTGATGTGGCAAATGGGTGGTTTTGGTCCCATGCTAGGGCAAAATCATCATTTTAATAAATTTGCACTAGAGCGTATTCCCTATGCTGTTGAGCGTTATTTGAATGAAACGAAACGCTTATATGCGGTTTTAAATAAGCAGCTCATTGGGCAGAAATTTGTGGTAGGTGATTATTCGATTGCTGATATGGCGATTTTACCGTGGGCGCTGCGCCATGACTGGCAAGGGATTCAATTGCAAGATTATCCTCATGTGCAAGATTATATTGAGCGGTTAATGGCTCGTCCTGCCATACAAAAAGCACTCGCTATTCAAGTTTAAAACAGCTTTTGTGCTAATATGCCAAGCCATCTGATGCCGTATGAATCTTTCAGGTGGCTTTTTATTGGACTCGTTATGCAACAGTTTTTTCTCAACTTCACCAAAATTGTAGAAAATAATGCCAAAGTGTATTGGAGCATTATTTTTGGAATTGTATCTTGCCTGATACTTTTGGTGGCGGAAGCAATACATGTGCAAAGTTTGATTAGCGCATTAAAGAGCACCGATCAGCAGGTTTTACGCGCTGTAATTGAACCGATGAGCCAGCGCTATACATGGGTGCGTGTTGTGCTGATTATCCTGAGTATTGTTTGGGCAAATCTGGAATACCGTAAAACCAAACGAACTTTAGGACTTTAAATTTTCAATGGCATGGTCGCTGTTTGGCTTATTTTTATCAGCCTTTGGTGCAGCCACCTTATTGCCTTTACAGTCCGAAGCCGTGTTATGGGCGTTATTGGTTGAAGGCAGTTATGCCCCAATATGGCTGATTGCGGTTGCAAGCGTCGGCAATATTTTAGGGTCGTGTGTCAATTGGTATTTAGGGCTTCGAATCGAGCGCTATAAACATAAAAAGTGGTTTCCAGTATCAGTCATTCAACTGGAAAAGGCACAGCAAATATATGCCAAATATGGGTTTTGGTCTTTACTGCTGAGTTGGTTGCCGATTATTGGTGATCCAATCACTCTAATTGCAGGTTTAATGAAACAAAACTTTTGGCATTTTTTGTTGATGGTGACGATTGCCAAAGCAGGACGATACTGGGTGATTTATGTCTTATATCTTGGTATTTTTTAGCAATAACCACGCACATGAACGTTGCTGCAACATTTAATCTTCAGGCCCTTTTCGAATATCAACGCTAAATAAATCACGTGTTTTAAGCCAACAATAACCCACCACCACGAGGGTTACACAACCACCGAACAGCGTGGCGGCAACGGTTCCTATATATTTGGCGGCTAGACCCGACTCAAAAGCACCGAGTTCATTGCTACTCGACACGAACATGCCATTGACTGCGGCAACACGACCACGCATGTGTTCGGGTGGAAAAATTTGTAGTACGGTTTGGCGAATCACCACAGAAATACTATCGCAAGCGCCAGTCATCATCAGCGCAAATAGTGACAGCCATAGATGGTTTGAGAACGCAAACAAGATGGTGAAGATACCAAAGCCCGCAACCGCCAGTAGCATGTTGCGCCAAGCATGATGCAACGGTGGAAATTTGGTGAGTGCAAGCATGGTTAGCAGCGCTCCAATCGATGGTGCAGCACGTAAATAACCCAAACCTTCAGGTCCTATTTTTAAAATTTCTTCAGCAAAAATAGGCAGTAACGCAATCACACCGCCAAATAACACCGAAACCAAATCTAGAGAAATAGCCCACAACACAATCTTGGTTTTCCAAATAAAGCGGAAACCCTCAGTTAGGCTGTGCAGCATATGTTCAGTTGGCATGCTTGGAAAAGTGCGCTTTTTAAGCAGCGTAATGAGCACAAAGCAAGTGGCTAATAATATGCTAACTGCCAATAGACTGTTTTCACGGCCTAAAAATGCCAACATAAAACCACCGAGCATCGGGCCAATAATCACCCCGCTTTGCCAGCCGATGGTGGTCCACGTTGCACCATTGGCATAGAGCTCGCGTGGAATGAGAAAGGGTTTTAACGAGGTCGCTGAGGGATTATAAAAACCGCGAATGGTGCCTAAGGCAAAAACCACCGCATAGATGCCTAAAGATAAGTTGCTGGTGGATATTTTCTCTAAATCATGTAAACAAAACAGTGCCCAAAGTGCCAATGGTAACGGCGTGGCAAAGAATAAACAGATTTTCATAATGCTTTGTTTATTCAATTTATCGGCGAAATAGCCACCCCATAAAGACAGGCTAATAAAAGGAATCGCTTCGGCAAGTCCAATAAAACCGAGCGTGAGCGGATCACGGGTAATTTGATAAAGTGAATAAGCGACAATAATTTCTTGAATTAAAATGGCGATGGTTAAGCAAAATTGATTCAGCGTTACAATGGAAAAATCGCGATAGCGCAACGCAGCAAAAGCATCATTGGGTTTATGCATGGTGATGGGTACTGAATTATTTAAGTTTATTATAGAAGACTATTTGCGAGATGGTTTTGCTATTTTTCAGAGCTTATATGCTACATCGCAGCTGCTAAAAGACGGTCTGAATGTTATCAAAAAATGAGCATTTTACTTTTGTTTTAAGTGCGAATGCTTTAGAATGTCGGCTCCCTTACCTGCAGGTCGTTTTTGCAATGGTGCAAACGAGCCGAACAGGTGTTCAAAAGAGGTTGTTATGCCTAAGATGAAAACTCGCCGTGGTGCAGCTAAACGCTTTAAAGCGACTGCAAACGGTTTTAAGCGCAAACAAGCGTTCAAACGCCATATTTTGACCAAAAAATCTGCTAAGCGTATTCGTCAATTGCGCGGTTGTGTAATGGTTCACGTAAGTGACGTTGCATCAGTTCGTGCTATGTGCCCATACATCTAAGGAGATTATAAATGGCTCGTGTAAAACGTGGTGTAGTGGCGCATCGTCGTCATAAAAAAATTCTTGCTCGCGCTAAAGGTTACTATGGTGCTCGTTCACGCGTTTATCGCGTAGCGTTCCAAGCGGTAATCAAAGCTGGTCAATATGCTTACCGTGACCGCCGTCAAAAGAAACGTCAATTCCGTGCTTTATGGATTGCGCGTATCAATGCTGGTGCTCGTCTTAACGGTTTGTCTTATAGCCGCATGATTGATGGCTTGAAAAAAGCACAAGTAATCATCGACCGTCGCGTATTAGCTGACATCGCTATGCATGATGCAGTTGCATTTGCTGCTTTAGCTGAAAAAGCTAAAGGCGCATTAGCTGCATAAGCTTAGAGATTCAAAGGAAGACCGCTATTTAGCGGTCTTTTTTATTTGCGCGTAATAATTGCAAGTACCGCAATGGCTGTTGTTATCATCAAAATAAATTTAACGAAGGAATATTTTTCCACCAATAAAACTCCACCATATAAAATTAGGAAAACGATTCCCAAAACGATGATAAGTGTAATGGCGGCTCTTAACCCAGAAATTTGTTGCTCACAATCTTGAGGTGTATCTTCTATTGCGGAAACTAAACGTTCAGTTTCAGGTGGCATTTGGATTTGAGTGAGTAGGGCTTTTCTAGTCTTGGTTGAAATATAGGCATCAAAAGGTTTGTTGGCTGTATGGCAAATCAAATCAATATATTTGTTTTGAATTGTTGATTCGTATTCTGCGAATTGATTGCGGGCTTCAATGTCTAAATTTTGATATGCAGACATTTCATTGCGCGATTGTTTAAATTCTTTAAGATTGATCTGCAAATACTGGATTTGGTCGATGAGAGTAAAAGCGAGATTGGCTTGTGGGTTCGGATTTTCTAAAAGTGGGGTGCTTTGTTCATTACATGAATTAAAAAATAAATTGTTTAAAAAATTCAAGGGGGAGTGCGGGTGGAGTTGATAAGGTGCTGTAAGTATCAAATTCTGCGTTTCTAGATAATAGCTTTCCCAATTCAGGTAATCGTCAAACTGCCGCATTTTTTTATGTTGTGTTATATTTAGTTCGAGCAGGCTAAATAGTAAATAGTTCTGTGAATCTTGTGAGGAGCTTACGCCCCAAAATTCCCTAGGGTCACCAATGGGCTCGATATTTTTAGTAGGTTCTTTTTCTAACTTCACCAAAGCGAGGCTACGCAGACCTGAATTAAATACTAAAACAGGGTAATTTTCTAATTTAAGCGCAAGCGTGTGGTCTAGGCGTGTTACATCAGGAAAAAGAAGTGTAAAAGGATAGCATGCGCAATGTTTCATTCCTTGATGGAACATATCGACCACTAAAGCATCAATGGAATCATAAATTAAGGCTTGTGTGTCGATATCACGCACCATAAAGACTTCGTGCGTATGGATACTCCATGGATGGGGAATATGGTAATAAGAAATTTTATCGTCAAAAAATAATTGGGCATTATGTTGTAAGCCCAGTAGAAATTTCCAGTAATTCTCGGTCATAGTTTTATAAATACTTCTATAGATTAAATGCTTAGTCTGTTTTTATAACGGGTAAAAAGAATTCGCGTGTGCTAAAAAGTTCAAAGCCCAAAATAATATGCACAAATACAGATAACCACCGTAATCAGAATTAATTTAATGACACTCGATGCATCGATTTTGTGCTGCTGAGCAGGATCGGACGGCGCTAAGGTTTCCATGGTGCGATCGATAATTTCCTCTTCAACAATGATTTGGGCAGTCTGGTAATGATTAGCGGTTTTCACAATTAACTTAGCCAATAAATCATCCGTTTTTTGTGCAAAGTTGCGCAAATTGATCTGCTCTTCAGGGCGAATTAACTCGCCTGTATCATCATAAGGATGACGTTGTTTTTCTTGTAAATAATGCACTAATGCTAAACTGCGGTGCAATAACTGATGCGCCAAGTCGGCAGGGTAGTCGCTTGGAATGATCGCCAAATGTTGTTTTGAAATGTCGATGTGGTCTACATCGTAGCCATAAAAAGGCCATTCATACTGCGGAGGTTCAAAATACTGTGCGGCATATTGATGTTGAAAAAGTTCAGTTTGCATAAACTGATTGATGTCATTCCAGTTTGGATTGTTTAAGTCGGCGTTAATTTTCTTGCTGAATTTATCATTTAAGCCATAACGCCAAAATGTCGTTTGAGTGAGCGTGTTTTGTTGGTCGTGTGGTGGGGTAAATTCTTGCTCATGCGTATCCCATTGCGGCAGCTCCAGTCCGCAAATCCACGCAGTTTTTTGCTTGGCTTGATGGCTGACAATAAAATGTGCAAAGGGCAGCAGCTCTACATTTGGGTTTGGATTTTTTTCGTCATTTAATAGGCTAGATAAATGTAGGCTGAGTTTGTTCACGCCTTGTTGTTTTAAACCCTCTAGCCAAATTTGAAAATGTTGTGCCAATAACTGTTGCGACTGTAAATCTCTAAAGATCAAACTATGTTGATTAAAAATAGGATGTTCAATCCAATCGCTTAAGTTCAGATGGCCTGCAAGAAATTCATTGCCATAGCTTACTAAGCTAAGTTGTTGTTTCCAAATTTGATCAAGCGGCATGGTTATTATTTCTCATGGAAGATACGTAAGACGATTAAATATCAGCAGACCTTAGCATCTTATACATTTTCATAAATAATGGCGCATTTTTTAGCGAAATATAAGCCAATTATTTTTATGTAATGGTTTTGATCTTGCAATGAAAATTTTACAAAGCATGCGATTTAACAGCGTGTTTATCTTCATAAAATAGGTAAAAAGCTGATAAACTAGAGCGCTGTATTATTTTCTAAATTTTGTTGCTTTGAGAGTTACTATGTCACTGGAAGCCCTGACCACCGAAGCGCTTGCTGCCATTGCAGCGGCTCAAGACCTTGCAGCACTCGAATCTGTTCGTGTGCAATTTACAGGGAAAAAAAGCCAGCTGGCAGAGCAGTCGAAAGCCCTAGGAAAAATGGATCCTGAAGAGCGCAAAGTACACGGTGCTGCTATACATGCAGTGCGTGAAGCAATTAATGCTGCTTTGGCGGAGCGTCAGCAGACTTTGCAACAAGCCGAACTGAATCAAAAACTTGCCAGTGAAACTATTGATATTACTTTGCCAGGTCGTGCTCAGCAAATGGGCAGTATTCATCCTGTGACCCAAGTACAAGAGCGGATTTGCCAGTTCTTTACCAAAGCGGGCTTTCAAGTGGCTTATGGGCCGGAAGTTGAAGATGATTATCATAACTTTGAAGCTTTAAATATTCCGGGTCATCACCCTGCGCGTGCCATGCACGATACTTTTTATTTTGATGCCACGCATTTGCTGCGCACGCATACCTCTGGTGTACAAATTCGTACCATGGAAAGTAGCCAACCGCCCATTCGTATTGTCTGCCCCGGCCGTGTGTATCGTTGTGACTCTGACCAAACGCATTCGCCAATGTTCCATCAAATTGAAGGCTTGTACGTTGCGGAAAATACCAGTTTTGCTGAGTTAAAAGGGTTGTTGATTAACCTGCTGAATGAATTTTTTGAAAAAGATTTAAAAGTGCGCTTTCGCCCATCTTATTTTCCATTTACAGAGCCGAGTGCGGAAGTGGATATTATGGATGAACGTGGTCGTTGGTTAGAGGTTTTGGGTTGTGGCATGGTACATCCACATGTATTGCGTGCTGCTGGCATTGACCCCGATAAATACAAGGGTTTTGCTTTTGGTTTAGGGGTGGAGCGTTTTGCGATGTTGCGTTATGGCATTAATGATTTACGCATGTTCTATCAAAATGATGTGCGTTTCTTGCGCCAATTTGCGTAATCAATACACCAGATATTTTAAGATTTAATCGGTTTATAAAATCCCCCTAAATCCCTCTTTAACAAAGGGGAACTTACACAAACCAAATGCAGTGTGAGGTTTCCCTTTTTTTAGGGGGAGTTAGCGGAGGATTTAGAGATATAGATAATAGGTTTTTATAGAAATGAAAATTAGTGAAAATTGGCTACGCAGTTGGGTCAATCCAGCGATTGATAGTGCAACACTTTCTGACCAATTGACCATGCTCGGTTTAGAGGTGGATGAACTTGCACCAGTGGCAAAACCATTTACGGGTGTGGTGGTCGGTGAAGTGCTGACGGTAGAACAGCATCCAGATGCTGACCGTTTACGTGTGACTACAGTGCATATTGGTTCGGGTGAGCCGTTGCAGATTGTGTGTGGTGCACCCAATGTTTGCGTGGGTATGAAAGCGCCTGTGGCAACTATCGGAGCAGTATTGCCGGGCGATTTTAAAATTAAACAAGGCAAACTACGTGGCGTAGAGTCACAAGGCATGCTGTGCGGTGCTTCTGAAATTGATTTAGAAGATAAAGTTGACGGTTTATTGGAACTGCCTGCCAATGCCCCTGTGGGGATGGATATTCGTGACTATCTAAAACTTGATGACCATGTAATTGATATTAGCATCACCCCAAACCGTGGCGACTGTTTTAGTCTTCGCGGCATTGCTCGTGAAATTGCAGTGATAAACCAACTTACTGTTAATCCACCGAAAATTGCAGCTATTGCAGCAAGTATTAGCGATGAAAAGGTTGTAGCCATTAGCACAGAAGGTACGCCACGCTATTTGGGTCGTATCATCAAAAACGTCAATGTAAAAGCAGCAACACCAGATTGGATGCAGCAAGCACTGACACGTTCAGGTATGCGTAGCCATAGTATTTTGGTTGATATCACCAATTATGTGTTACTTGAGTTAGGTCAGCCGATGCATGCCTTTGACTTGGCAAAAATTAGCGGTTCAATTCAAGTGCGCCAAGCTAAAGCACAAGAAAAATTAACTTTGTTGAATGAGCAACAAGTTGAGTTGCAAGCTGACATGATGGTGATTGCCGATGAGCAGAAAGTCTTGGCGATTGCTGGTATTATGGGTGGTTTGGATTCATCGGTTACAGACGACACGCAAGATATTTTCCTTGAAAGTGCTTTCTTTGCACCTTTAGCCATTGCAGGTCGTGCACGTCGTTTCGGTTTACATACTGACTCATCACAGCGTTATGAACGTGGTGTAGATTTTGAATTGCCAATGCTTGCCATGCACCGTGCCTGTGAACTGATTCAAAGCTTTGCTGGTGGTGAATTTGGCCCAATCACGGTTGTGGAACAAGCGGTATTGTTGCCAAAACGTGAAGCCATTGCTTTGCAACAAATTCAGGTCGATCAATTGCTTGGTTATGCGGTTTCGGGTGATTTTATTGCCGATGCTTTAACTCGTTTGGGTTGTGTGGTCGAAACTAAAGCGCAAGGTGAGTGGCTGGTGACACCGCCATCGCATCGTTATGATATGGTGATTTACCAAGACCTGATTGAAGAAGTGGCGCGGATTCATGGTTATGACAATATCCAAATTAGTCTGCCAAAAATTGATGTACAGTTAGCGCAATACCAAGATGGTTTTGATATTGCACAGCTGCGTCAAAGCATTGCAACTTTGGGTTATCAAGAAGCGATTAGTTTTAGTTTTGCTGATGCAAAACTAGAAAAACAACTTAATCCAAATGTACAGCCACTGATGCTTGCTAATCCAATCTCAAGTGATTTGGCGGCCATGCGCAGCACTTTGCTGTCCAGTTTGATTCCGTGTGTGCAATACAATTTGAATCGTCAGCAACATCGGGTGCGCTTCTTTGAATTAGGTTTGCGCTTCGACTATCAGCATGCACACAGTATCCACGATCTGAAACAAGTGCCAACCTTGGCGCTGATTGCGGTTGGGGCACGTGCACCTGAATCTTGGCATGCCAAAGCACAAGCAATGGATTTCTTTGATTTTAAAGGTGAAGTAGAACAAATTTTGGTGGCTGGGCGTGTACGGGTTGAATTTGTCCGATCAACGCGCGCTTGGTTACATCCAGGTCAATCTGCGGAAATTTTGGTAGGTGGTCAGTCGATTGGTTATTTGGGGCGTTTACACCCATCTTTGGAAAATGAGCTGGATTTAACGACCACTTGGGTGGCAGAATTAGATCAACAGGCAGTTTTGCAATCTTATGTATCTAATTTTACAGAATTATCACGTTTTCCGTCGGTTAGACGTGATATTGCGCTTTTAATCTCTGATAAGATTGAGTTAAGAGATATTCAGCGATTGATTGAGCAAACCGGTGGTGAGCTACTTGACGCGACATGGTTGTTCGATGTGTATACGGGGCAGGGGGTTGAACAGGGCAAACGGTCTTTAGCGTTTGCAGTGTTGTGGCAACATCCAACGCGTACGCTTGAAGATGCTGAAATCAAATCGGGTATGGATAATATTATTCAAGTGTTGCAAGACACTTACCAAGCGACATTGAGGGCCTCATGACAGCATTAACAAAAGCAGAAATGGCAGACCATTTAAGTGAGCTGACCAGTTTGAATCGCCGTGAAGCGAAACAAATGGTTGAATTATTTTTTGATGAAATTAGCCAAGCCTTAATTTCCGGTGAACAAGTCAAACTTTCTGGTTTCGGTAATTTTGAATTACGTGATAAACGTGAACGCCCTGGGCGGAACCCAAAAACAGGTGAGGAAATACCAATTTCTGCACGCCGTGTAGTGACCTTTAGAGCGGGTCAAAAATTTAGACAACGGGTGGGAAATGAGCAGGTCGATTGATCTGCTTTTTCTTTTTATGATGCTTTAACTTAAACTTAAAAAATTAAGGCATAAAAAAAGAGAACCAAAGGTTCTCTTTTTTCTAATCTAAAAACTAGATTATTGAGCAGCAACGTCAGAAGCAGCAGCTTCAACAGCTTCAGAAGCAGCAGCTTCAACAGCTTCAGAAGCAGCAGCCTCTAAAGTTTCAGTAGCTTCAACAACTTCAGAAGCAGCAGCTTCAACAGCTTCAGAAGCAGCAGCAGCTACGTCAGTAGCAGGAGCTTCTTCTTTCTTAGAACAGCCAACGAAAGCTAAAGTAGTAGCGATAGCAGCAGCAACAGCGAATTTTTTGAATAACATGGCATCACTCTCATAAAATTGTGAGATTAAGAAATAACCTGAGCTAGTCTGTTTGTGCTTTTATTATGCCTAAACGCTTTAGGTAACAACGCAGGGAGCAGCCTAACTGGTCTGCCGCTATCCTATCAAAGCAAAACCTGAATTACTACTATTCTGTCCAACAAAACTGCAGAAATCGCTCAAATTTGCTTATATTTTAATAATAAATATCAATTAAAAGTTGAGTATAGATCGTTTTTTGTGTTTGTAAGTGAATTTCTTTTTAATATTTATATATAAATCAATAAAATAAAATTTTTATAAAAACATTAACTATTCTGTAAATAATCTGTAAGTCTGTCAACCAAAATAAAAACACTGCCATTGAATGGCTATGGTTTCTATCTTGCTAAAGATTGGTGATAGTAAATTGGCAAATGACCAGCACATACTGTTGATGTGATATGTGTGTTTTTCTGGCGATGTTTGCTCAAATTAATCTAGCATTTAAAATCGTTTAGGAATCTTTTGTCCATTCGCTACAGGGGACTCCGCATTTTTGAGTACGCCAAGCAACCAAGTTTCCGCATGTTGCACCGCAGTTTTTAAAGCATCGCCCAAAGCCAAACGTCCAGCAATAAAACTTGCTAAAGAACAGCCTGAACCATGGTATTGCCCCGCTAAGCGTGGACAACGACTTTCAGCGATCATGTTGCCCTGCATATACAACACATTGCGAATATACTGAGGTGTATTTTCATGGCCGCCTTTGACCAGTACCGCTTGTGCCCCCATGGCGAATAATTTTTGCGTGGCTTGTTCGATATCTTCCAAACCTGTTAATGCGCTTAGTTCAACGGTATTTGGGGTTATAACGGTTGCCAAAGGGATGAGTGCGGTAAATGCTTTAACTAAGGTGGCTTGGTCGCCCAGCGAGCCACCGCTATTGGCAACCAAAACGGGGTCGAGTACGTATAAATAATTCGGATGCGCAGTTAAAAATTCGGCTAAAGCAGCAATATTCTCTGTAGTACCTAACATGCCAGACTTTACGCATTTAATGGGTAAATCATTGACTACGGCATTGGCTTGCGCCAGTAATAGATCTTTTGATGTGGCTTCAAATCCAAACACCTGTTGAGAATTTTGAATGGTGAGGGCGGTACAGGCAATCGCAGCATGCGCACCACTTTGTCCAATGGCTTCAAT
>SSHD01000159.1 GCA_008017255.1 Acinetobacter sp. | reverse complement strand
GTGCCATAGCGGTAATTAGACCAGCAATAAAGCCACCCCCAGGGTAGTTATGCCCACGCATGAAAATATAGAGACTGACCACCAACGCCAGTGGCAGCACCCACGAGGCGCTAATGCGTAGCATCAACGGCGATGGGTTAAAACGATAGGATAGACCTTCGGTGATGGTGGTGCCGTGCGCGCGCATGCCATCCATTAAACACAGTGCCCCAATGGCGGCAATGCCCAATACGGTAATTTCGCCAAAGGTATCGAAACCACGGAAATCCACCAGTATTACATTGACCACGTTGGAACCGCCACCCAATGGAATGGACTGCTGCATAAAGAACCACGAAATTGAATTGTGTTCGCGAGTCAAGATCAGCCATGAAATCCAACCTATACCCACACCTGCGGCAATGGCAATACTGGCATCGCGCCAACGCCGTGAACGGGAAGATTCATACGGTGTGAGCTGCGGCAGTAAAGACAAACTCATCAATAATAAAACGGTGGTGACGACATCCACGGTAATCTGAGTCAAAGCAAGGTCGGGTGCCGACAAGGTCACAAAGACCATGGTCACCACCAAGCCGACCGCACCGCTAATCAGCACTGCTTTAATGCGCTCATGGTGAAACCATAGCATCATCCAACAGGCAGAGAACAAGGTCAGCCACAGTACAATTGCCACCCACGGCGCATGGGTCAGTTCACGTGTGCCAGTACTTAAGCCTTGGTTGACTAGCGGCAAACTGAGCATGAACATGCTAAACAGCACAATCCACAGCAAATAGCTTTGCAATGAACCAGTTTCGGTACGTTGTTTAATTTTACGGCTGGTGATGAGTAAGTGTTTGAGGAACAGGTCAAATAAAATTTTGCCTTGAAATATGCCCAACGCAGGGTCAAGGTCAATTTTGCGTAAGCGGCCGTCTTTGGTGAGGGCAAAATAAAATAATGTCCCGCCGATCAGTGCAATCAGGCTCATCAGCAGTGGGGCGTTAATACCATGCCAAATGGCTAAATGTACACCCTCCAGTTGCGGTTGCAGCATACTGGCGCGTGTCACGCTGTTGACCAAATTTTCTGCTAACAGCGCAGGCAATAGTCCGACTAAAATACATAGCGCAGCCAATATGACCGCAGGCAGGTGCATACCAAAAGGTGGCTCATGTGCTTGTTTGTTTGGTACATGCTCGCCGACCTTGCCATCAAAAAACACCCCATGCACCAAGCGAATAGAATAACTGACCGCAAAAATACCTGCCAAAGTGGCAACGCCAGCGGCAAGAATCATGGCGGAGCCAGAAAAATTTTCCAGTAAGGCAGTAAAGAACATTTCTTTGGAAATAAAACCATTGCTGAGCGGTACGCCTGCCATGGATGCAGCGGTAATCATGGTTAAGGTGGCGGTAAACGGCAGTAATTGCCAAATGCCACTCAGCTTGCGTAAATCTCGGGTTTCGGTTTCGTGGTCGACCACACCGGCCAACATAAACAACGCTGCTTTAAAGGTGGCATGGTTGATAATATGGAACACGGCAGCAGCCATTGCCAATGGTGAACCGATGCCAAGTAAACAAACAATTAAGCCTAAATGGCTGATGGTGGAATACGCCAATAAACCTTTTAAGTCTTCTTTGAAAATGGCAAAAGCGGCGGCAATACACAGTGTAAACAAGCCGACAAAAGTCACAATGTTATGATAAAGCGCTGCGCCAATAAAGATTGGCGCAAAGCGTGCCAGTAAGAAAATACCAGCTTTAACCATAGTCGCCGAGTGTAAATACGCCGACACAGGGGTCGGTGCTGCCATGGCATTGGGTAGCCAAAAATGAAACGGAAACTGCGCACTTTTGGTGAATGCACCCAATAAAATTAACAATAAAGTGGGCACAAAAAAACTGTGCTGCTGAATCTGCTCTTTCATGTGCAGCAGTTGATCTATTTGATAAGTACCCGCAATGTGCCCCAGTAAGATAAAACCCGCTAATAGCGCTAAGCCACCCATACCAGTAATGGTTAGTGCCATACGTGCGCCACGCTGCGCCACTTCGTATTGGCTCCAATATCCCACCAACAGGAATGATGAAATACTGGTGAGCTCCCAAAACACCAACAGCAGCATTAAATTATTGGACAGTGAAATACCAAGCATGGCGGCCATAAACAGCATTAGCAATTGGTACAGCTTGGCAAGCGAGTTTTTAGCACTGAGATAATAGTAGGCATAAATCATAATCAGCGTGCCAATACCGCTAATGAGCAAGGCAAACATTAAGCCAAGCGCATCGAGCCTAAAACTCAGATGAATACCTGCTTGTGGCAGCCAGTCCCAATGTTGCACGATGCTGTTACCTTGTAGTACGCTTGTCGCTTGACTGAGCAGTAACAGAAAACAACACAGGCTAATGCCAATAGCGCCGAGAGCGGTCATGCCGCGTGAAATACGTTGCAAAGCGGGCACAAGGGTGGTGCCGAGTATGAGCGGGACTAAAATAATAAGCGGTAACACGCTGGTATCCATGTTTATGCTTTAGCTTGCAAGCAAACTAAAGGTGGATTTTTTTCAAGATTTGCAGGTCTTCAAAGAGAATGCCAAAATTTTAATCGAGAAAGCCAATCCAGTGAGCGGAAACTCAGGTTGTATTGCACAACTTGAAAATAAAAAAAATCGTCTTATCCTACTATAAAATTGTAATAAAAATGCGTTGTTATTACATGTGGTAACAACATCGGAGGATTTTTTATAGTATGGATACTCAATCGAGTCATCTATGACGAATTGTGTTTGGTCATACTTGTGAGCGTGAATTTTCATTCTGTTCGTCTATAGCCGGTGCTTTAGCTGATGGGTGACGTTTGAGCTTAAGTTGTTGAATTAAATCATACAGATGATGAATATTTAAGCTGACTTTGGCACGGGTGCAGGCGACATACAGCAGTCTTAGTTCTTCATCGGTTATTTTGTGTTCCAGTCCATTGATCTTAAACTGGTAATCATCTTCGATATGCACCCGATTCCACTCTAGGCCTTTGGCTTTATGGGCGGTGGAAATTACATAATCGGCCTGTTCTATTGGGGTAATTTTTGCCAAAGCTCTTTTCAGTGGTTCAGTGCCGTGATCATCCACCAATTTAACCAATGGTTTAATGTCGCTGCCTTCGTTGGTTTCGCAATATTCATGCACGTCATGCCACGAGTTAAACCAAGCCAGTTCGGGCACATCGGTAATGCGTTTGCCTTGTTTGAGTAAACTGGCCGCATCGACAAAGCGGCTGAGTTTTTGCTGATCGGCCTGTAAACCGACTTTATCGCCCTGTACCAAGCCCGACAGTAACAACTCCATCGCCCGAGCATTGGTACGGCACAAAATCGCATCACGCATTTTGGTGTGCGGTTTATTCACCACACTGGATTTGGCATGTGGATTGCCCAACAAAGGCACGGTTTCATTCAATGCACCGAGCAGGCTATTGGCGACCTCGGCAATGGCATCGCCAAAACGGAACGATGTGGTTAAGCGGCTTTCTGGCAGCGGCATTTGCTGCATGGCATTGACTGCCCCTCGCCAGGCATAGATTTGTTGATGTGCATCACCGACATAAATCACTTGGGTGCTTTTTTGGCGTAGCAAAATGCCCAGCATCAGCGGGTCGGCATCTTGTGCTTCATCAAATAGTACATAATCGGCAGGAATATTCGGTTCCGACAGCGCCCACAGTTTGAGGTAAATATCGTGTCCAATGCCTGCGTTGTGCTGCGGATGAATCGACTCTAACCAACGCCGTTCCACCGCAGGGTACAAATGTTGCTGTAGCGCTTGTATATCGTCTTGATGCAACCAACTTGGCGCTTGTATATGGCGCGGGGCAGGGTATTGCGAACTGGTTGAGCAGAAATAACTGACCGCATTGGCAACTAGACTCGCCAAACGGCTCGGCATCAGCACATATTTTTCATAACGTCCGCCCATTAAACGCCGTAGGGTAATGGGCGTTAGGCGGTATTCTGTAGCAATAAAACTGGGGCTTAAACGTGGTAAACGTAATTTATCGGTAATGCTACGTGGCACACTTCGAAACGCCAGCGAGTGAAAAGTACGACAGTTGACGTTGCTGTGAAATTTACTCTGCGCTTCACTGGCAATGGCTTTGTTAAATGCCAAATACATACCACGCCGCTCTGGCATGGCATCGCTAATCATTTGTAAAGTCGTGGTTTTACCAGTGCCAGCATAGGCAATCACTTTAAAGGATTGACCTAAGCGGGCATTGTCTATGGCAATTGCTTGCTCATAGGTGGCTTGTGGCTTTTCGATATTGGACACTCGGCGGCTTACGCGTCGGAACTGCGGTTGGCTTTTTCTACTAAGCCCGATAAACCTTGACGACGTGCTAACTCGTCAATAATCAGTTGTGGCGCAAGGTCGAAATAACCCAACATCACAATACTATGGAACCATACATCTGCCACTTCATAAATAAGTTCATTTTGATTTTCTAACGAAGCATGAACAGCATAATCTTTGGCGGCAATAATGCTTTCGACACTTTCTTCGCCGACTTTTTCTAAAATTTTATTGATGCCTTTTTGATACAGACTAGCCACATAAGAGTTATCGGCATCGGCTGCTTTGCGCTGTTGCATCAAACGACCTAAATGCTCAAGTACATCGACTTGCTCGTTTGCTTGAGCATCCTGAGTGTGTGTTTTGGCTGCTGCGCCGTAAATAGCAGAGGGGTCTTTGAGCTGTGCATCGACAATTTCCCAACCTTGCGGGGTCAGCTTGCGATAGAAGCAAGACTCGCGCCCTGTGTGACAAGCAATGCCACCGTGTTGCTCAATTTGTAAAATAATCACATCGGCATCGCAATCGAGGCGAATTTCATGCACGGTTTGGAAGTGACCCGATTCTTCGCCTTTGTGCCACAATTTTTTGCGTGAACGTGAGTAGTACACCGCTTGGTTTTTTTCGGCAGTCAGCTGTAAGGCTTCACGGTTCATCCACGCCACCATAAGTACCCGACCAGTTTGATGATGTTGTGCAATGGCAGGAACC
>SSHD01000125.1 GCA_008017255.1 Acinetobacter sp. | reverse complement strand
TGCAAAAGTTGAGGGTTGTATTCCGACAAGTCGTTTAAACTGGTTGTTTGGCAGTGTTTTTACTTTTGAGTAGTTCATGCAACAATAATAACCGAATACGGCTTATTGATCGGTACGAAAAACGACCATCAAGTTGATCGTTTTTTGATTTATGCAAGAGATCTAATATTATTTGACACATAAGCGCTTGGCACTGATGACGTGGTTGTCGTCCCACTCGCTGGCACGTTCCAATTCGCTGCCTGCAAATACAAGCCAGCCGCATTTTTAATCATGGTAACATTGTTAAAAATCATGCCTTCGCGAATATTGGCTACATAACCACCTTTGTTGTGAAAGATAGTGGAGTTACGTATGCCAGAAGTGCGCGTAAGTAAAGCCGTACCAATGGTTTCATCAGTAAATCCGGTTTGGGTAAATATTAGTGCACCTGTGCTCGAAGCTATAACTTCATTATCACGAATCACCGAATGACTAATGTTATAGATCGGCATTTCAGTATAAATGACTGCGCCTTGATCGGCTTTATTGGACTGCAAAATACTATTACTGATTAAAACAATGCCTGCGGTTTTTTGCGCATCTGACAATATCCCAGCATTATAAATTGCACCACCACGAACGGCATTACCACCCATTAGGCGTGAGTATTGAATGTTTAAGGCTTCACGATTGTAAATCAGACCACCATCATTCATTTTGGTCGCTGAACCTTGTAAGTTTAATTCATTAAACATCACTGAAATTAATGCGTTTTCGACACTACCATCATTAATTAAAAACAAACGTTCCGTGCCGATCATTTTGATGGTGGCGTTATGTATACCTTTTTTATCGTCACGGAAATCGCCACTGCTTGCAGTCATAATTGTCATGGCAGATTTAATTTCGAGGGCTTTGTTGAGCGTGTACTGTTTATCTCGCTCTAAAACAATGATCGAAGAGGCTTCTTTATTACCACAGCCATGATAGCCATTTTCAAAGGCTGTTTGGTTACGTTTATTAATAAACTCAACAGCTTCTCGTAATGAACAAACGGCATCATCCTTGTCTTCATCAACTAATGTTGTGACTTGAATATCCGCAGAATATGCATGTCCAGTAATCGCAAATAAAGCGCAGGCAAGCGTCCGCTTGAGCATACTAATCTCCTTGTATTTTTAATTTTTTTGGTATCGCAAAGTCTATTTTTGCAACCACATCCGTTGTGCGTACTTTGTCACAGCTCACACAATTACTCAAGAATTTTTATGCTATTGGCGATATTCATCTATCAAGGCATAAATTTGTTTGAGTGTTGTGCTCGATAGTTTGGTTTTTTCGCCTTTGAGCATCTTTTCCAGTTGCGCAAGGGTCTGTAATAATAGCGAAGCTTGGTGCGGTCCATTCATTAACAAATAATCAATCATCGGCGCATCAAACTGAATACCACGTCGCGTCATCACTGAATGCAATAATGCCTGCCGATCTGCATAAGACTGACCACTCGGCACTTTTACACTCACCGCTTGGGTCAGTCTAGATTGTAAATCAGGCAATTCCAGCTTTAATTCTATCGGCGCAACCCGAGATGAAAACACCAATTGCCCTTCATGGTTATTGATTAAATGAAACACCGCTTTTTGCCAATGTAGTACACCACTAATCGCCTCAATATCATCCAAGGCAACCAAATCATAAAACTCTAATGCACTAATGGCTTCAATTGGTGCATCCAACAATTCCAATAATGACACTTTAATAGCGGAACGACCCAGCTCTAAATAGGAATCGCAAATTGCCGATAATAAATGGCTTTTGCCAGTGCCCGCACCACCATAGACATAAAATCGCCCCACCAAACCAGCATGTAACTGCCGAACTGCATCTACCACATGCCCCCAACCCGGCCCGGAAAAATCACTAATCCGTGCATCGAGCTGTGGTTCAATATTTAATTGTAGTTGACGCATTGGTGTGGTGGGTACTCCAATTATTTCGTATTAGGCGTATTTAGCGAATCGCTATCTTGATCTTTTTCAGTTGCAAGATCAATAGCCCCCGCCTCTGCATAGGCGACTTGGCTGTCCTGCGGTGGCGTAATAAGTTCAGGCGCTAAGCCATAGCATGCGCTTTGTTCATAGCACTCTCGAGCATATTTCAATAGTACGACGATGACTGCTGCAACCGGCAAAGCAATCAGCATTCCGAGAAAACCTGCCAACTGTGCACCTGCCAATACCGCAAATACCACAGCAACTGGCGACAAACCAATTTTATCGCCCAATAAAAACGGCTGCAAAATATAGCCTTCGACCATTTGCCCAACCATAAATACCACAGCAACCAGTAGCAACTGCATCCAGTCCAGACCAAACTGGAACAGTGATGCAATAACCGCAGCAACAATACCCACCGCAAAACCTAAATACGGAATAATACTGGCTAAACCAGCCACCATACCAATAATTAAACCGACTTCTAAACCAATTAACTGCAACCCCACAGCATAGACAATGCCGAGCAAAAACATTACCAAAAACTGCCCTTTTACAAATGCGCCCAATACACTGTGGCACTCTTGGGCAATATTCAACACTGTAGTTTCATAAGGACGCGGAATTAAGCGGCGGAAGCCTTGCAGCATTCTGTCCCAATCGAGCAAGAAATAGAACGCAATAATGGGGATGAGCAGCACTACGCCGCCCAACTGAATAAAGTTCAAACCCGATTGCGCAACACGTGCCGCAATAGCCTGAATACTGTCTGCGCTGTAATTGGTTTGCACATATTCCATAATGGCAGCGGAAATTTGCTCTACATCTAACTCCAACGGCACAACATTAAAGGTGCTAGAAACCCAAGGTAAAAAAGTACTATTGACCCAATGAATCCCTGCTGGAATACTGTCACGTGCGTAAATTAACTGCTTCCATACCAATGGCAGCAAGAACCACAACGCCACGGTCACAGTGACCCCAATACCAATAAAGACCACACTAATCGCCAACCAGCGTGGAAATTTTAACTTCAATAATCGATCGACCAAAGGGCTAAATAAATAGGCAACAAAGAATGCGCCAATAAACGGCAGCACTACAGGTTTTAATAGATATAAGACCCACAGCAGCAATATGAGTCCAGCAAGGATAAAAATACGGCGCAGCACCTGATCTTGCATAAAAACCAACCCTATGTGGTGTAATCGTTATAAATGGAAAAAATTTTTAAATAAAGATAGCATTTTCGTGCATAAATAACATAAGAGTTTCGTATATTCGGGTTATAATCTGCCGCCAATGCGGAGACTTCATTATGAGCAACTCAACTTCTACCCCAAATACCGGTTTAAGCTACAAAGATGCGGGCGTCGACATTGAAGCGGGCGACGCACTGGTCGATCGTATCAAATCTGTCGCAAAACGCACCACCCGTCCTGAAGTGATGGGCGGTTTAGGTGGTTTTGGTGCTTTGTGCAAAATTCCAAAAGGTTATGAAGAACCCGTACTGGTTTCAGGTACAGATGGTGTAGGCACTAAATTACGCCTTGCGCTAAACCTCAACCGCCACGACACCATTGGTCAGGACTTGGTTGCAATGTGCGTCAACGACTTATTGGTCTGCGGTGCTGAGCCATTATTTTTCCTCGACTACTATGCAACTGGTCATTTAAATGTAGATGTTGCTGCCAATGTAGTCACAGGTATTGGTAAAGGTTGTGAGCTTGCAGGTTGTGCATTGGTTGGCGGTGAAACTGCTGAAATGCCAGGGATGTATGAAGGTGAAGATTACGACTTAGCAGGTTTCTGTGTAGGCGTAGTTGAGCAAAGCAAAATTATTGATGGCAGCAAAGTAAAAGCAGGTGATGTGTTAATTGGCGTGGCATCGAGCGGTGCTCACTCAAATGGTTACTCTCTACTGCGTAAAATTTTAGATGTAAAAAATGTCGATTTAACTCAAATTGTGGATGGTCGCCCACTTGCCGACGTGGCAATGGAACCAACTCGTATTTATGTTAAGCCATTACTTGAGCTATGCAAGCAAGTTGATGTTCATGCTATGGCACACATCACTGGTGGCGGTTTACCGGGCAATTTACCGCGCGTCCTACCAAATGGCGCACAAGCGGTCATTAATGAATCTTCTTGGCAATGGCCAGAATTGTTCAAACTTTTACAACGTGAAGGTGGTGTTGAACAGTTTGAAATGTACCGCACCTTTAACTGCGGCGTCGGTATGGTGATTGCAGTGGATGCAAATGACGCAGACAAAACGGTTGAACTTTTAACTCGTCTGGGTGAAAAGGCTTGGACAATGGGTCACATCCAAGACAATGCTGCATCGGTTGAAGGCGCAGACGAAAAAATTCGGGTCATTTTTGCGTAATGAAAATTGCGGTACTAGTTTCCGGCACTGGTAGCAACTTACAAGCCTTGATTGATGCCCAACTCAATGGGCAGCTTTCAGGGCAAATCGTTGGTGTACTTTCCAACAAAGCCGATGCTTATGCCTTACAACGTGCTACACAGCAGCAGATTGCCACTACGGTCATTTCCCACAAAGAATATCCAAACCGAGCTGGTTTTGATGAAGCCATGCATCAGCAACTGTTGGCATGGCAAGTGGATGTAGTAATACTGGCGGGTTTTATGCGCATACTTACCGCCGACTTTGTCAGCAAGTGGCAAGGTAAAATGCTTAATATCCACCCTTCTTTGCTGCCTTATTATAAAGGCATCAATACTCATCAACGTGTTCTCAATACTGGTGATCGCTTACACGGCTGTACGGTGCATTTTGTCAGTACCGAACTTGATGCAGGGCAAAGTATTGCGCAATTCGCTATTGCAGTTGCGCCGCATGATAACGCTGAAACTTTAGCAAAACGTGTGCATAAACTGGAGCATGTGCTCTACCCGCAAGTGCTGCAATGGTTCTGCAATGGTCAACTCACTTGGCAACACGGTCAGGCTTATTTCAATCAAAAACCGTTAGAACAGCCGATTCAGTTTGCACAGTGGTAAAAATGAGCAGCAACGCTTTCATCTAAGTATCCTCTTGCAACACCCTCTATAGCTCCCCCCTTATCAAGCGAAACTATAGGGGCAAGAGGTCTGTTGTTATTTGACCTGAATCAAACTTCGAATCTTCTCTACCGTTTCCAACGGATGTTCCAAGGGGAACATGTGCCCACCATCGACCACTGAAAATGGAATGCCCCATTTTTGTTTGACCATCTGTGGAAATTTATTTTTTAAGAATGCACTGTCACGCCCCGACACCAAATGCACTGGCACTTTCGGCTTCGGTTGTGGTAACCACCACCACGATGGCATTTTACGGAAAATCGCCACTTCATCATCTCGTGCAATGCTTAAGGTCACGCCACCACGCTGTGGGTCATCACTCAAAGCATGGTCAATATAGGCTTGAAAACAATCGGCATCAAAACTTTTATAAAGCGCTTTCGGGCGCAAGGATGCTGCTGCTTGCTCACGTGACTGCCAATGTTCACGGCGACGTGCCGACAAACCTGCGGGGGTCATGCGATCCAACAGCTTGAGGTTGAGTAGGCGTGCCACATGAAATGCAAAGGAATGTCGACCGACAATGAGCGGCGGATCAAGCATGATCACTTGCGCAAACAATTCAGGTCGACGAAATGCTGCCATGAGGGTCAGTACCGAACCCAAAGAATGCCCCAAACCAATCACTTTGCGACCTTTGGCTTGCTGCACAATATTATCAATAATTTGATCGACCAAATACGGCCAATGATTGGTAATGGGATAGCGTTTATCTGGACCAATTTCAGGCACATAAATCACATCATAATCATCTTTGAGTAGATCAAATAGTTTTTGATAAACCTTAGATGGCACACCATTGGCATGCGCAAAATGAATCAGTGGTTTCATGGTAATCCTTACATTGAAGAAGTCACTCAAGCATGTTGCGCGCAAATGCAGAGACTTGCGCGCAAAAACCATGCTCAAGCCGTTCATCAAAATTTATTGCATTTTAACTTCTTGCTTGGTCTGCAATTGCTCAGCCAAGGCGCTACTCATACCCTCACCGATAGATGTACCTACACGACCTAAAATTGACTCAAATGGACTTCGCTGAATAGTGTAATCCACTTTTTGCTCGATTTTGAGTTCTCGCATTAAGCTGGTCATGCTGCCGCTACGATCGGCAATACCCAGTGCCACCGCTTGCTCACCAGTCCAAAATAAGCCAGAGAAAATTGACGGGTCATTGGATTTTAAGCGTTTACCACGCCCCTGTTTCACCGCAGTAATAAAATGACTGTGTACGTTGTCTAACACCGCTTGCACATGTGCTTGCTGTGCAGGATTAATTGGCTTAGTCATGCTTAAAATGTCTTTGTTATCGCCAGAGGTTAAAGTGCGATCTTCCACACCTAACTTTTGTGCCAAACCACTTAAGCCATAATTCGGCATAATTACGCCAATTGAACCAACCAAACTAGATGGATTAACAATAATTTCATCGGCAGCAGAAGCAATATAATACGCCCCAGATGCGCCCATATCGCCAATCACCGCATAGACTTTTTTATTCGGATGTTGTTTCTTTAAATGACGAATTTCTTGCCAAATTTCATCGGACTGCACCGGCGAACCGCCCGGCGAGTTAATATTAAGCGCAACGGCTTTACTGCCACTGGCTTCAAAAGCACGTTTTAGCGCTTTGCTGGTATCTTCACTATTGACTGCTGACTGACTGCTGGATGAATCAATGGTGCCAATAATATTCACCACCGCCAAATGCGAGCCACCTAAACTGGCTTTGGATTGATCTGCCGCAATAGAGCAGCTTTTTGTCATGGCAATCAGCACAATTAATAAATAGGCAAAGCCCAAACCTTTAAAAAAGATGCTCCAACGGCGACTACGGCGCTGTTCTTCGACAGATGCCAAGACCGCTTTTTCTAAAATTTGCCATTCTTTACCCGGCTCGTGCGGACGTGGCGTTGCTTCATGTTGTGGTTTTGGTGGCCAATCGGACATAACATTCCAATCCAATAGATATAAGAGTGCTGCTATTATATACGTGGATTGGACTAAAACTGTTTAAATAACGTGGCTTAACTTATCATTATTTTTTGCGTTATACTTTTGTTTGCTATTTTTTAAGCTTGGATATATGACCCAGTCGAGATCAAATCGCTCATCCCCCTTATTACACTTCATTAGCCGCCAACCGATGGCTTTGGGGCGTTTTTTAGCACGCGTATTTGCGCTATTGGTCACAACATTTCCGCTGTCTAAATTGGTAAAAATTATCCGACTCAATTTAAAAATTGCCTTCCCATATTTAGCCGATGCTGAACTGCAACAGCTGAGCAAACACGCCATTCGCAATGAACTGATGGCGTATTTTGAATTTATTAGCATTTGGGGCGCATCGAATCAAAAAAATATCCAACGTATTCATCAAGTTCATGGTGAAGAACTGCTGCATGCCGCTTTAGCAGCGCAAAAAGGTGTGGTGCTAATTGCGCCACATTTTGGCACATGGGAAGTGATGAATGTCTGGTTAGCGCAACATACCAACATGACCATTTTATATAAACCCGTCAAAAACCCACAGGTCGATGTGTTTGTCCGTGAGGCACGCAGCCGCGAGCAAGCGCATTTAGTTCCAACCAATGAAACTGGGGTGCGGCAGATTTTTAAAGCTTTAAAACAAGGTGGCACCACGGTCATTTTGCCCGATCATAGTCCAGATTTGGGTGGTGAAATGGTGGATTATTTTGGCATTCCATTGGCATCGAGTAGTTTAAGTGCCAAGTTAATTCAAAAAACCAAAGCGCAGGCATTATTGATTTATACCATACGCACTGAGCACGGTTTCGATTGTTATATAGAAGCCATTGACCCGCAAATTTATGCAGGCAGTGCTGTGGATGGTACACGCATTATCCATCAGAGTTTAGAAGACTTAATCCAACGCTATCCACAACATTATCACTGGAGTTATAAACGCTTTAGTGCCAACCCTGCTTTACATAAAATTTATAATATAGATGAAGCTGATGCCTTAGCTAAAGTGGCTGCTGTGCGTTCAAACGCCTAAGCAAAACAAGAGACTTAAACGATTAATCTCGCCTTAACCATTTACGTTGCTGGCGTTGTTGTATTAACTGCACAGTGCCATGTTCAAAAATAAAATGGATTGTGCCAGTTTGTGCGGTATTTAACAGCGGAATATTTAAAGCCTTTAACCGCTGTTGCACTTCCCTACTTGGGTGACCATAACGATTGTTAAAACCGCTAGAAGCAATCGCCAGTTTAGGTTTTAGCTGAGTTAAAAAATCATAGGCTGAACTGTGTTTACTGCCATGATGACCCAGCACCAACACATCGACTTTTAAATTGGGATATTGCTGCAATAGTTTAAATTCAGTTTGCCAACCTGCATCGCCCATAATCAGGAAATTTTGATAAGGTTGGGCATGTAAAAACTGCACATACAGCACGCAAGAATATTCATTTTTTTGATCTTTAACCGCGCCTAATTCTGC
>SSHD01000108.1 GCA_008017255.1 Acinetobacter sp. | reverse complement strand
GGATATTTCCAAGCAGTTAAATCCTGAAATTCAGGTATTAATTTGCGCGGAAAGCAAAGAAGAAGCGGTGGTGATTCGTAAGGATAATATCGGTGAAGTATTCTATGCCAAAGAAGAATTGGCGAAAAATATGAGCCATCATATTTTAAACCAAATTGAACTGGCACATCAGTCAACGGCACATTGAAATTCAAACCACCAAACTAAGGGCTGCTCGAGAGCAGCCCTTTTTTATTCCGCATAAAATATCTGACTAATTTGCTGCAACACTTCAACAGAATCGAGTTCTAAAGCATTGCAATATTGGACAAATTCAAAAACATCTAAACGCCTATCCCCTGTTTCTACTTTTCCCACAAAAGAATGAACCACCCCTAACTTGCTGGCTAAGGTGCGCTGTGAAATCCCCAATTGTTGTCGTCTTTGAATAAAAAACTGACGTAACCAAATTTGCTGCGGGGAGTGAATAGATAGTTTTGGGCTGCTCATTGCACCCATATTAGGTTCATGCAATAATGCACCTGTTTTAGGTGCGAAAAACGGAACTTATGTTTTTATTTTATATCGGCTTAGCTATTTTTATTATTGGTGGAATTGGCTTTTTAATTGCTGCTTTTAAAAATAGTATTTTATGGGGACTCGGCTGTTTGCTGCTTTATCCTGTTTCGATTATTTTCTTGATTCTACATTGGAATGAAGCCAAAAATCCTTTTTTCTTGCAACTTGTCGGCGTTGGCATTATGGTGCTAGGTACAATGTTTTCAACCTCCATTTAAGTTTAATAGACTGATTCATCATGCGATTTAAAGGCACACTCACCACGTGGAAAGACGATCAAGGTTTTGGCTTTGTCACCACTTCAGGCAAAACTGATAAAATTTTTGTACACATCAAAAGTTTCAAATTCAATTCACGCCGCCCTTGCATAGGCGATCAGTTGGTTTATGAAGTCATAACCGACTCGAAAAACCGCCCTCAAGCCATTAATATTCAGTTTTTACATGATTTTGAACGCGAAAAATTAAGAAATAAGCGCTTTAACCAACAAGAAGATGGTAAAAATTTACTGTCTAAAATTGCAGCTTATCCATTTGTTATTTATCTCACTGTTTTATTCTTTGCAGATAAAATTTCAGTCTGGGTCCTCGGTTTCTATTTGCTCATCAATATCTGGACGTATTTGCTATATAGACTCGACAAAAACGCTGCGCAAAATAATCAGCGTCGCACGCCTGAAGATACCTTGCATTTATTTAGCTTACTCGGTGGTTGGATAGGTGCACTCATTGCGCAACTCACCTTACGCCATAAATCACAAAAGCAAGAATTTCGTCAAACCTTTTGGGCAAGTGTAGTTGCGAATATTGTTATTTTGACCCTTTTAGCCAGTATAGGATTCACCAAACTGTCTTTTCTTGAAAACTATCACCCATAAAAAAACTGCCTTGTATTGAGGCAGTTTTTTACTTTGCACTTTCAACATTCAGCTCAAATACTGCGGTTCTTCATCTACAATTTCCGCTTGTAACTGATTCATTTGTTTTTCCAGTAAACCAAACAATGCAGCTTGAATCATGTGCTGTGCAACCAATGGCGTTTGATCACCCAATATATTTTTTACTTCTTCACTAAACTGAATTTTCACCAGTGGCTCTTGTTCCGACCCAGCATTGCGCAATGCCAGCTCGCCACCTTCGAGTTGAACCAATTCTAAAATGGCATCTTGATGACCAAATAACTCTTTTAACTGCTGCATTGACATACATTTTCTCCATGCTTCAACATGGTGGCAAAGCACCTTGGCACTTTACTCGCTCACGTCTAATTTATATAAGTCCTGTGTGCATAGATTTCAAGTGTTCAAATACCAATTTGACTTAGAACTCAACCATCTCGTTACGAAAACCATCAATCAAGTGGCTCAGTTCACGGTGCCATTCACGTAAAATTTTGACATCGGGCAACCACGCTTGTGGGCTTTGCGTGACTTTAATAATCAAGTTCGATGACGTTTCGCTTTCTGGCTCTGGCGCAGTCGGCTCTGGCGCATATTGGCACATGCGGTAGGCACGTTTTAGCTCGGCAATAAAACCATCTTTGGCGAGTTGCTGCAACACCGCAACTTCAGGTGAAAGCTGCCCTTTCTCTGCCATTTGCACTTCAATGGACTTGAGCGTGGGCTGTAGATCGTTTAAACGGTAGTAACGAACTAACTCTTGCAAAAACGCCAACAGCGCACCATGCAAATGAAATACCGCAGTCTCGCGATACGCTTGCACTTGTTGCAGATGCTCGGTCTGTTCCGCTTGTTGACAGGCAAGGCGTGCAAAGTACAGTTTTTGATTGGTCCGATCGGCATGATAACGAGCAACACGTGACATCATAAACCCCAATTTTATCTCAGTTAAATCGCCGCAGTGAGCAAAAGCCATCTGCGCTTTAATATATCGCCTTAGGCTTGACCTTCCGCCGCTTTTACTCGAATGCCCAAACCTTTTACTTTTAAGGTATTGAGGCCTTTAATCGCTTTAATGGCTTCTCGCGCATAGGTCATTTCTACAAAACCGAAGCCTTTAGATTTACCAGTGGCTTCATCTTTAACCACCACACAAGACTCCACCTGTCCATAAGGCTGAAATAATTCAAGCACTTCAGCTTCTGTCACAGAGCGGTCTAAATTACGAACTAAAATTTTCATGCTGAAACCTAAAAGATGACCCATATCGCTGAACATGAATCAAAATAAATTGAATGCGCTTAGTTTAATCGAGTTCAAACTCAAATCCTAAACTTATCCCGCTTTTATTTAACCCAGCCGATTTCCTGTGCAGTTAATTCGCTTACGACGGTCTGATGGATACTGTCGGGCATTTCACTTTTATGCTGCGATAGTGGCACGCTGCCGCCCATAATTTCAGCCACTGTTTGCGGGTATAACGGTGTTTTATTCGGTTCAGCATAACCAAACGGAAAAATCGGCTGGCCGTTATTAAGATTATATTTATCGGTTGCACCAAAGCCATGTAATAATTCATGTAACAGCACCACATTATTTTGTTGGCTCTGTTTTTCGCTGGCAAATAAATTGACTGAGCCAATTCGCCCACGTTCTAAAGCTGTGGAATGTTTTAACTCTTTACTCTGTTTTGGATCATAAAAGTTTAAGTACAAGGTCAGACTGGGCGCACCGTCCGCAGCTTGATGTTGCTGCCATGCGTAATATCGAAACTTTAAGCTCCATATAATATTTTTAAAAATACTCGGCTCGGTTGGCGGTTTGGGTGGCACTTGCCGCAGCTCACGCCCCAACTGAAACATAAAGTAGCTGCTTTGCCCGCGATAGTGCTGACTATTTTTTTCTAAATATTGTTTTATTTCAAAAAAGTCATCGAGTTGTAATTGCTGAATATATTGTTGAGTACTGGCCAGCCCATCGGCGTTAATCGGGTGCATAACAATTAAAATAGGTTGTTGCCAATTTTGGTTTTGGTCACGGTAAGCATTCACAGCAACAATCAGCAGCACGACCAGTAAACATGCAACTCGGATATTTTTCCACATGTAGTCTATTTTCACTTTTCAAAATTAAAGGGAGCGGTCATAAAATTCACTTTTGCTTTATGCGTATTTTATTTATACAATGTAGCTACTATCCTACATCTTTTAAGGGTAAATAAAATGACCATTTTAACTAGCCGCGATTTTAATCACAATGTCAGTAAAGCAAAGTCCTTGAGTCGCAGTGAACCTGTATTTATTACCGATCGCGGCACACCTTCCCATGTCTTGTTATCTTATCAGCAATATGAATTGTTACTTAAAAAAACACTATCTAATATTGATCGTTTAAGTATGTCGATACAAGAGCTTTCCCAAATAGAAGATGGTGTTGAGTTCGAACGTGTCCATTTTTCTGAACGTCAGGTAGAGCTGTAATGTTTTTACTCGATACCAATATTTTAAGTGAATTTAGAAAACTGCATCACCCTGCCTGTTCCGAACACTTTAAATTATGGGCAAATCATGTTGACTTAAACTTATGTTATTTGTCAGTGCTGACAATTTATGAAATCGAACATGGTATTCTCAGAAAAGAACGCACGGATACAGCACAGGGGAAAGTTTTACGCACCTGGTTTGAACAGAAGATTCAACCAGAGTTCCATCAACGAATTCTAGAAATTAATAGCATAATTGCGCTCAAAACAGCGCAACTGCATGTACCCAACCCCGCCTCTCTTACCGATTCTTTTATTGGCGCAACGGCTTTACAACATAACTTCACACTAGTTACGCGAAATACAAAAGATTTTGAGTCATTTGGGGTGAAGTTATTTAATCCGTTTGAGGAATAAAAACTTTACAGACTAAATTTTAGATTTAATCTCTTTATTTCTTATTTTTCTCAAATACATTTGGCTACCTTCTATTTTTGTCTCAAATAGGTTTAACATCTTAATTAAACTAGATAGCTTTGCGCGTCCGTAATTTCTAGAATCAAAAGCAGGTTTAACAGCCGTAATAAATTGCCCAACTATTGATAAGTTAGCCCAACCATTATCATCGGAATTATCTTTAACCGCTTTATAAATTAAATTTAATGTGGCGCGATCAATTTGCTGCTTAACTGTTTCAATCTTTTCATTTGGGTCAGATTTATTGGATTCAGGTTGTTTCCTTTTTATTGCAGCATCCTGTTTTATTTCTTCTTTTTCTTCAATCTCAAGATTTTCGATATAAATGAATTTATCACACGCTTTTCTAAAGGCTTCAGGGGTTTTCTTACGCCCAAAACCATAGACCATTAAGCCGCTTTCACGAATCCTTGAGGCCAAAGGCGTGAAATCGCTGTCACTCGATACAATACAAAAGCCATCTAATGCGCCGCTATACAGCAAATCCATCGCATCAATAATCAGGATCATATCGGTGGCATCTTTACCTTTGGTATAGGCAAACTGCTGCACGGGTGTTATGGCATGTGGCAATAAAACATCACGCCAATTTTTTAAAGTATCACTACTCCAATCACCATAAACACGCTTTACACTGGCAATACCGAATTTTGCGATTTCTTCAAGTACAGACTCAATCGAATTAATCGAGGAATTATCCGCATCAATCAATACCGCAAGTTTTTTCGGTTTTAAATCCATTTAACCCTCAACCCATTTTCCGTCTTGGAAAACCACACTCCACTTGGTCTGCTTACCTTCTGAGTTTTCAGAACCAATATATTGCACTTGGTTTTTACGGCTAAATTTCACAATGGTTGGGTTGCCCTCTGGGTCAACATCGGGTGCTTGCAATAAGAATTGATATTTAGCATCAAGCTGATCTGCAACACTGCGTAACTCCGCAACTTTTGGCGCACGAGTTTCACGTACTTTCGGAAACTTGCTGGCCGCCAAGAACAAACCCGCTGCACCATCACGCAATACAAAGAAATCATCGTATTTACTAGAGCGTAAGTGTTCCATTTTAATTGGGTCTACACGCGGTGGCGCAGGTTGACCGCTCTTTAACACTTTACGCGTATTGTCACAGCTCGAACAGGCAAAGTAAGGTCCAAAACGTCCTGTTTTGAGCTGCATTTGATCATCACATTTATCACATGGAATGGTCGGACCATCATAGCCCTTAATTTTAAATTCGCCTTGTTCCAGTTCGTAGCCATCACAGTCTGGGTTATTACCGCACACATGCAATTTACGTCCGCCATCCACCACATAACTGTCCATCGCAGTGCCGCACTTGGCACAACGGTGTTTAGACATTAAGTCTGCAGTTTCAGCGCCATCATCATCTGACAAGATCGCCAAAGATTCGACTGCAGTTAAGTTTAGTGTGCCTTTACAACGTTCTTTGGGTGGCAAGTTATAGCCTGAGCAACCCAAGAACACACCAGTCGTTCCTGTACGTACTTGCATTGGGCGACTGCATTCAGGGCATGGCACATCGGGCACTTCTACCGGCTGATTACGGCGCATGCCGTTTTCACCTTGCGCATTGGTTAAGCGTTTTTTGAAATCGCCATAGAATGCATCGAGCAGTTCTTTCCAGTTGCGCTCGCCAGTTGCGACTCGGTCTAGCTGCCCTTCTAAATCTGCGGTAAAGGCATAATTCATTAAGTTATTGAAACTTTCGTCTAAGCGATCGGTCACAATCTCGCCCATTTTTTCGGCAAATAGGCGACGATTTTCCAGTTTCACATAGCCACGATCTTGAATGGTGGAAATAATCGCTGCATAGGTCGATGGTCGGCCAATGCCTTTCTTCTCGAGTTCTTTGACCAATGAGGCCTCGGTAAAACGTGCCGGTGGCTTAGTAAAATGCTGACTTGGATCTAATTTATCGAGTTTAAGCACTTCACCCACTTTCACCGCAGGCAATAAAATATCATCTTCCGATTTATTGGCGGCACGTACGCGAGTAAAGCCATCAAATACCAACGTTCGGCCTTTGGCTTTCAGTTCTACATCTGCCGCTTGTACCGTTAAAGTCGAAGATAAGTATTCGGCTGAAGTCATTTGACAAGCCACAAATTGCCGCCAAATTAAATCGTATAGGCGCTGTGCATCTCGCTCCACCCCTGCCAAATGGTCACCACTTAGGGCAACATCAGAGGGACGAATCGCTTCATGCGCTTCTTGCGCACCGGCTTTATTGCCATAGCGGTTTGGCTTAGTAGGTAAGTATTTATCACCAAAGCTATGCTGAATATGGTTGCGCACCATCGTCACGGCATCATCACTCAAAAAAGTGGAGTCGGTACGCATATAGGTAATAAAACCACCCTCATACAAACGCTGCGCCAGCATCATGGTTTTCTTCACTGAAAAACCTAAACGTGTGCTGGCCGCCTGTTGCAGGGTCGAGGTGATATATGGCGCACTTGGATTGACCTTGGTCGGTTTATCCTCACGCAGTGCGACCTTATATTCGGCATCTTTTAATACGTTTAACAACGCATCCGTTTCTGCTTTATTCTTGAGTTTAAGCGTTTTACCTGCCTGCTTAACCGCCTCTAAGCGAATTTCTTCTTTCTTTGATAGCGTGTCTGCAAAAACCTGCCAATATTCTTCTGGGATAAAGGCACGGATTTCACGTTCACGTTCTACCACCAGTTTTACCGCAACCGATTGAACACGGCCTGCCGATAAACCACGGGCAATCTTTTCCCATAGCAATGGCGACACCATAAAGCCCACCACACGGTCAAGGAAACGGCGTGCCTGTTGCGCGTTGACACGATTCAAATCCAGACGTGTTGGCTGTTTAAACGCTTCCTGAATGGCATTCTTGGTAATTTCGTTAAAGACCACACGATGGTAACGGCTGTCATCGCCACCGATCACTTCCCGCAAATGCCAAGCAATCGCCTCTCCTTCCCTATCCAAGTCCGTTGCGAGATAGATGGCATCCGCATCTTTAGCGAGTTTTTTTAGTTCGGCAACCACATGTTCCTTGCCAGGCAGTACTTCATAATGGGCAATCCAGTCATGTTCTGGATCGACACCCATACGGTTGATCAGGGCAGATTGTGCTTTTTGTTCTTTTTCCGCTTCGGTCAGTTTGGTACGGGTGGCAGGCTTCTTTTCAGTCGATTTTGCACCGCCACCTGTAGGTAGGTCACGCACATGACCGACCGATGACCTGACAATAAATTGTGAACCCAAATATTTATTAATGGTTTTCGCTTTTGCAGGCGACTCCACAATCACTAAGGCACGTTTAGTTGCAGCAGAGTTAGAAGCTGCTGTGCTTTTGGAAGCAGAGCGTGGAGTATTCGCCATAATAAATCGTTTTTCCTATAATTAATCAAATAATTAGCGCTGAGCTAATTCATGTAAATATGCTTTCATTGCTTCAAGCTGAGTGGCTCTTAAATCAGTTTCTTCATCCCAATATAGCCCGACACAGTTTGCTTGCATATCAATAGCATAAACTCCTTTTAATGCAATGGGTAAATCATTAAATTTCTGATCACCCTGCACAACCTGAAGCTTGCCATCCACCACCCTTGCCTGCATAAGTGCCAAACGTGCATCTGGAATCAGTACACTATAATAAGCCACCATGCTGGCACGTTTTTCGGATGCCATTGGAATCTTTGTCCATTCAGGTGCCACAATCAAACGTGGATGCAGCCCCATTTTACGCGCCTGCTCACGCATCATGCCAAGCGCCTTTTCCCGTGGACTGACACGTAAGCCAAAAATAGAGCCAAGTACAAACAGTACAATCGCAACCGTGATCCAAATTCCAATATTACTCATAAAGCCGCCTAAAACTTCCTTTTATTAGCGTTACATAAGTTGAATGAAAAAGGCAAGTTCCAAATTTAAGGCATCAACAATCTTGGACTATATTCAATCTCTCTCTGATTCACTTTTAACCATTGGTTATGTTCTAGACAATTCAATAAGTCTTCAGCATTTTGTTCAGGAAAATTTTGTTTTAAGAGCAAAGTAAAGCCTGCCACATATTTAGGACGTAAGTGTGCAGCAACATTTAATCTTCTCGCTAAAGTTAAACGAATATTTTCCAAATCAAATGAAGTATGGTCTTTCTGAATGATTGGCAATAACATTTGGTTTTGCCCAACTTGCTCTTTTTTCTTTTCATTCTCAATCATTTCTGGCAGAACCAAGTTCGCCCATACCATTAGATTTTTTTCAAAATAAATGATTTTTAAATCATCCTTTTGAATAATTTTATAATT
>SSHD01000048.1 GCA_008017255.1 Acinetobacter sp. | reverse complement strand
GGTCAAGTACTTGCTAAACCAGGTACAATCAAGCCACACACTAAATTCGATGCAGAAGTATACGTACTTTCTAAAGAAGAAGGTGGTCGCCATACGCCATTCCTTAACGGTTACCGTCCACAGTTCTACTTCCGTACGACGGACGTAACTGGTGCGATTGCACTACAAGACGGCGTTGAAATGGTAATGCCAGGTGACAACGTAGAAATGTCAGTAGAATTAATCCACCCAATCGCAATGGACCCAGGTCTACGTTTTGCGATTCGTGAAGGTGGTCGTACTGTAGGTGCTGGTGTTGTTGCGAAAGTAACTGCATAAGTATTTGAATAATAAGCAGATCGAAAGCTTGAGCTTTCGGTTTGCAACATAGGTCAGTAGTTCAATTGGTAGAGCGTCGGTCTCCAAAACCGAATGTTGGGGGTTCGAGTCCCTCCTGGCCTGCCACTTTTTTGAAATAAAAAGTTCGATTCTGGCTAAGTTGTCATATAATAAGTCGCGAATTCTACGACGAGTAAAAAAATGTCGAATGATAAACCGCGTGACGCATACAGCGACGCGCCAATCCCTCAAAGAAATAATGCTGTAGAAGTTGTTGGTTCGAGCTCACCACTAGACGCTGTTTTGTGGTTGATTGCGCTTGCATTATTGATCGGTTCAGCCATGGTCAATCAGTATTTACCTGCCTATTGGGCGCCTGCAAATGATATTTGGGTGCGCATAGCGGTAATCTTGACTTGTATCGTGGTTGCTTTAGGTTTATTATACGCCACCCACCAAGGTAAGGGCTTTGTGCGCTTGTTGCAAGATGCACGAATTGAGCTGCGCCGAGTGACCTGGCCGACAAAACAAGAAACGCTCACGACATCGTGGCACGTTCTTGTGGTCGTAATTGTTGCCGCTATATTGTTATGGTGTTTCGATTTCGGGTTCAATTGGTTTGTTAAGTTAATGATCGGGTAAGAGTGCGATGAAGCGTTGGTATATTATTCATGCCTATTCAGGCTTTGAAAAGCAGGTGATGCGTTCACTGAATGAGCGAATTCAACGTAGCACTGTGGTCGATAGCTTTGGTGAAGTCCTTGTTCCTACTGAAGAAGTAGTGGAAATGAAGGATGGAAAGAAGCGTAAATCTGAACGTAAATTCTTTCCGGGCTATGTATTGGTCGAAATGGAAATGAATGATGATACTTGGCACATTGTAAAAGAATGTCCAAAGGTGCTTGGTTTTATTGGTGGTACGAAAGAAAAGCCAGCACCAATTTCACAACGTGAAGCCGATGCGATTCTTGCGCGTGTGCGTAACACGGGTGAAGCACCGCGTCCGAAAACCATGTTTGAACCAGGTGAAGAATTACTGGTTACTGATGGTCCGTTCACTGACTTTAAAGGAGTCGTGGAGGAGGTTCAGTACGAAAAATCACGTTTAACCTTAACGATTAACGTATTTAATCGACCAACTCAAGTCGAGCTCGAATTTCGCCAAGTCGAAAAAGCGAACTAATTTAAGTTGGTTGTAAAACGCCCGATTTTATCGGGCATTGTTGTTGTAATGCTTTTGGGTATTACTTAATTTTTTTGGGGAGCCTAGCGGCGTTTGTACCCAGAGGTAATTAAAATGGCTAAGAAGATTGACGGCTATATCAAGCTGCAAGTCCCAGCTGGTAAAGCAAATCCATCTCCACCAATTGGTCCTGCATTGGGTCAACGTGGTGTAAACATCATGGCGTTCTGTAAAGAATTCAATGCTGCAACTCAAAAACTTGAAGTTGGTTTGCCAATTCCAGTCGTGATTACTGTGTACAACGATAAGTCGTTCACATTCATCATGAAAACTCCACCTGCATCTATTCTTCTTAAGAAAGCTGCTGGTATTCAAAAGGGTTCTTCTGTACCTAACAAAACTAAAGTTGGTAAGTTGACTCGTGCTCAATTAGAAGAAATTGCGACTACTAAAGAACCAGATTTAACTGGTGCTGATTTAGACGCTCGTGTGCGTACCATTGCTGGTTCTGCACGTTCTATGGGCTTGGAAGTGGAGCTATAAGACATGGCAAAGTTAACTAAACGTCAAAAAGCCATTGCTGCTGCTGTAGAAGCAAACAAAGTTTATACTTTGGAAGAAGCAGTACAGGTTCTTAACAGCCTTCCAGCTGCGAAGTTTAAAGAATCATTAGACATCTCTGTAAACCTTGGTGTTGATCCACGTAAATCTGATCAGGTTGTTCGTGGTGCGACGACTTTACCTGCAGGTACAGGTAAAACTGTACGTGTAGCAGTATTTGCTCAAGGTGCTGCTGCTGAAGCTGCAAAAGAAGCTGGTGCAGACGTTGTTGGATTTGATGACCTTGCTGAAAGCATTCAAGGTGGAAATCTTGATTTCGACGTGGTTATTGCTGCTCCTGATGCAATGCGCGTTGTTGGTAAGTTAGGTACAATTCTTGGTCCACGTGGCTTAATGCCAAACCCTAAAGTGGGTACAGTAACGCCTGACGTTGCGAACGCGGTTAAGAATGCCAAATCTGGTCAGGCACGTTACCGTGTAGACAAAGCGGGTATCATCCACGCTGCAATCGGTCAACTTGGCTTTAGCGAAGAAGCTGTACGTCAAAACGTTGAGACTTTAATTGCAGATTTAAAACGTTTAAAACCTGCAACTTCTAAAGGTGTATACGTTAAGAAGATCACTTTAAGCTCTACTATGGGCCCAGGTCTTACTGTTGACGTAAACAACGTTTCTAAGTAATTAGACAGAATTTTAAAGCCCTGAGTAAAAATCAAAGTGCTGCTTTGATTTTTACGCAAGAAACGCGCTGTCGTATTTTGCGAACTTAGGCAAACTTTGAATTGGTAAATGAATATTTATCAGCGTCAAAGACCTCAGGCGAGAAGTGTTTTCGGACACTTTTCTTAAAAATTCAGCCTGAGTAGACGTGGTGGTGTGATTTGTTCCTCCTCCACGTGTAAGTCGAAAGGCTTACGAATTGGGAGTGTGCCTGTATAGGTGCATAAATCACCGTTAGGAGGTTTTACAATGGCTCTTCTTATCGAAGGCAAAAAACAGATCGTTGCAGAAGTAAGCGAAGTTGCTTCTAAAGCGTTTTCTGTTGTTGTGGCTAACTATCAAGGTTCAAGCGTAGAGCAGTTGACACAACTTCGTGTTGAAGCTCGTAAGTTGGGTGTTACAACGCGTATCGTACGTAACACTTTGGCTAAGCGCGCATTAGAAGGTACTCAATTCGATATCTTAAATGACAACCTTGTTGGCCCAACCATTCTCGGTTTCTCAACTTCTGAAGATGACATGGGTGCAGCTGCACGCTTGTTCGAAGAATTTGCGAAAACTAACAAAGCATTTGAACTTAAAGCTGCCGCATTTGACGGTAAGGTTTATCAAGGTGCTGACGTTAGCGTAATTGCAAACCTTCCGAACCAAGAAAAAGCGCTTACTATGCTCGCGTCTGTTCTTCAAGCTCCTATTTCGAAATTGGGTCGCCTCATTACGGCACTCAAAGAGAAAAACGAGTCAGAAGCGGCTTAATCCTATTTTCACACCATTCAATATCCATTTGGAGTTATTCTCATGGCTTTAACAAACGAAGAAATCTTAAACGCAGTTGCTGAAAAAACTGTTCTTGAACTTGTTGAATTAATCTCTGCTTTCGAAGAGAAATTTAACGTATCTGCTGCTGCTGTTGCTGTTGCTGCTGCTCCAGGCGCTGCTGCTGCTGTTGAAGAACAAACTGAATTCAACGTTGAGTTGACTTCTTTCGGCGCGAACAAAGTTGCTGTAATTAAAGCAGTTCGTGAAGCAACTGGTCTTGGTCTTAAAGAAGCGAAAGATCTTGTTGAAGGCGCTCCTGCTGTTCTTAAAGAAGGCGTTTCTAAAGAAGAAGGCGAAGAGCTTAAGAAGAAGCTTGAAGAAGCTGGTGCTACAGTTACACTTAAGTAATGCTGTAGGGAGTCGATTATTTTTGATAATCGGCTCCAAAAAATGGCTGATGGCTCTTGGGTCATCAGCCTTTTTGCGTTACAATAATCGGCTCGTTTTTTGATAGTTTTACGTTCATTGTGCGTATTATTTAAACAAAATTTATGAAATCAAACGCTTACCAATATTTTTTTGCTTATAAAAATATTGTTAAGCGTTTTAATACCACTAAAAATTGCAGCATTTGTAAACAGTGGTGGCCATATCGGCCTGCGTAATTCTTTCTAGACCCGTTCTGCAGGCGGGTTTAGTTTACTTTCCGAGGACTCCAGATGGCATACTCATATACCGAAAAGAAACGGATCCGTAAGAATTTTGGTAAATTGCCCCACGTAATGGAAGCACCGTACTTACTGTCGATTCAGGTCGATTCGTACCGTACATTCTTACAAGGCGGTAAAACTCCAAAAAATCGCGAAGATATCGGTCTCCAAGCCGCATTTCGTTCAGTTTTTCCTATTGAAAGTTATTCTGGCAATGCTGCTTTAGAATTTGTTGAGTATAGTCTTGGTAAGCCTGAGTTTGACGTGCGTGAATGTATTTTACGTGGTTCAACTTATGCAGCACCAATGCGCGTAAAAATTCGTTTGATCATTAAAGATCGTGAAACGAAATCAATTAAAGACGTGCGTGAACAAGAAGTTTACATGGGTGAAATGCCACTCATGACCGATAACGGTACGTTCGTGATCAATGGTACTGAGCGTGTCATCGTATCTCAATTACACCGTTCACCAGGTGTATTCTTTGATCATGATAAGGGTAAAACACACTCAAGCGGTAAAGTGTTGTATTCAGCACGTATCATTCCTTACCGTGGTTCATGGTTAGATTTTGAATTTGATGCGAAAGATTTAGTATTCGTACGTATTGACCGTCGTCGTAAGCTGCTTGCAACGGTGATTCTGCGTGCCTTGAATTATAGCAATGAACAAATCTTGAATTTGTTCTATGAAAAAGTACCTGTATATCTTGATATGGGTAGCTATCAGATTGATCTTGTTCCAGATCGCTTACGTGGTGAAATGGCACAATTCGATATCTTAGACAATGATGGTAAAGCGATCGTTGAACAAGGTAAACGTATTAATGCACGTCATGTACGTCAAATGGAAGCTGCGAACTTAGCCAATCTTTCTGTACCTGATGAATATTTATATGAGCGTATTACAGCTGAAGATATCACACTGAAAAGTGGTGATGTGATTCCTGCGAATACTGTACTTAGCCATGACATCATGGTGAAGATCGCTGAAGGTGGTGTTAAACAGTTTAACATCCTGTTTACGAACGACATCGATCGTGGTCCTTTCGTTGCAGATACATTGCGTGCGGATACAACAACAGGTCGTGAAGAAGCACTTGTTGAAATCTATAAAGTCATGCGTCCAGGCGAACCGCCAACGAAAGAAGCTGCTGAAAACTTATTCAACAACTTATTCTTCTCTTCTGAGCGTTATGACCTTTCTCCAGTGGGTCGTATGAAGTTCAACCGTCGTTTGGGTCGTCCTTACGAAGTGGGTACTGACCAGAAGTCACGTGAAGTTGAAGGGATTCTGTCACACGACGATATTATTGATGTATTACGTACATTAGTAGAAATTCGTAACGGTAAAGGTGAAGTCGACGATATCGATCACTTGGGTAACCGTCGTGTACGTTCTGTTGGTGAAATGACAGAAAACCAATTCCGTGTTGGTTTAGTTCGTGTTGAGCGTGCTGTTAAAGAGCGTTTAAGCCAAGCAGAAACAGATAACTTGTCTCCACAAGATTTGATCAACGCAAAGCCAGTTGCTGCGGCAATCAAAGAATTCTTTGGTTCAAGCCAATTGTCTCAGTTCATGGACCAAAATAACCCATTGTCTGAGATTACGCACAAACGTCGTGTATCTGCGCTTGGTCCTGGTGGTTTGACGCGTGAACGTGCAGGCTTTGAAGTACGTGACGTACATCAAACTCACTATGGTCGTGTTTGTCCAATTGAAACACCTGAAGGTCCAAACATTGGTTTGATCAACTCGCTTTCTGTCTATGCTAAAGCGAATGACTTCGGTTTCTTGGAAACACCATACCGTAAAGTTGTTGATGGTCGTGTGACTGATGAAGTTGAATACTTATCTGCAATTGAAGAAGTAGGCACTGTCATTGCACAAGCCGACTCAGCAGTGGATAAAGATGGCAACTTGACTGAAGAAATGGTTTCTGTCCGTCATCAAGGTGAATTCGTACGTATGTCGCCTGAGCGTGTGACGCATATGGACGTTTCTGCACAGCAGGTTGTTTCTGTTGCAGCATCACTCATTCCATTCCTTGAACACGATGATGCGAACCGTGCCTTGATGGGTTCGAACATGCAACGTCAGGCTGTTCCTACATTGCGTGCTGACAAGCCGCTTGTTGGTACAGGTATGGAAGCAAACGTCGCACGTGACTCAGGTGTGTGTGTAATCGCCAACCGCGGTGGTGCGATTGAATATGTTGATGCATCTCGTATCGTGATTCGTGTCAACGAAGATGAAATGATTGCGGGTGAAGCAGGTGTAGATATCTATAACCTGATCAAATATACACGATCAAACCAAAATACCTGTATTAACCAGAATGTCATCGTGAACCTGGGCGACAAAGTTGCTCGTGGTGATATTTTGGCTGACGGTCCATCGACTGACATGGGTGAACTTGCGCTGGGTCAAAACATGCGCGTCGCGTTCATGACATGGAACGGTTATAACTATGAAGACTCGATCTTACTTTCTGAGCGTGTGCTTCAAGAAGATCGTTTAACGTCGATTCACATTCAGGAATTGTCATGTGTCGCACGTGATACTAAGTTGGGCTCGGAAGAAATTACCGCTGATATTCCAAACGTTGGCGAAGCAGCTTTATCTAAGTTGGATGAGTCAGGTATTGTGTATATCGGTGCGGAAGTGACTGCGGGTGACATCCTTGTTGGTAAAGTCACGCCTAAAGGTGAAACTCAGTTAACACCTGAAGAAAAATTACTTCGTGCAATCTTTGGTGAAAAAGCGGCTGACGTAAAAGACTCGTCTTTACGTGTTCCATCGGGTACTAAAGGTACAGTGATTGACGTTCAAGTCTTCACACGTGATGGTTTGGAAAAAGATGAACGTGCGCAGGCAATTGAGAAAGCTCAGCTTGATGCATACCGTAAAGACTTGAAAGAAGAATACAAAATCTTCGAAGAAGCAGCACGTGAACGTATTGTTCGTTTGTTGAAAGGTCAAGAATCTAACGGTGGTGGTTCAACTAAACGCGGTGATAAACTTTCTGAAGACGTATTGTCTGGTTTAGAGCTTGTTGATTTACTTGAAATCCAGCCAAATGATGAAGCAATTGCTGAGCGTTTAACTCAAATTCAAGTGTTCTTGAAAGAGAAGAGTTACGAGATTGACGAGAAGTTTGCTGAGAAGAAGCGTAAACTTTCTACAGGTGATGAATTAACAACTGGCGTATTGAAAGTTGTTAAGGTTTACCTTGCAGTTAAACGTCGTATCCAGCCTGGTGATAAGATGGCGGGTCGTCACGGTAACAAGGGTGTTGTATCAAACATCTTACCAGTTGAAGACATGCCACATGATGCCAATGGTGTGCCAGTCGACATCGTATTGAACCCACTTGGTGTACCGTCACGTATGAACGTGGGTCAGATTCTTGAGACTCACTTGGGTATGGCGGCGAAAGGTCTTGGCGATAAGATCGAAAAAATGTTGAAAGAACAACGTACAGTGATTGAACTGCGTGAATTCTTAGACAAGATTTATAACAAGGTTGGTGGTGAGCAGGAAGAGCTTGATAGCTTGACTGACGCAGAAATCTTGGCGCTTTCAGGTAACTTACGTGCTGGTGTTCCATTAGCGACTCCTGTATTTGATGGTGCTGAAGAAAGCCAGATCAAAGACTTACTTGAATTGGCAGACATTTCTCGTACAGGTCAAACAGTATTGTTTGATGGTCGTACAGGTGAACAGTTTGACCGTCCTGTAACTGTAGGTTACATGT
>SSHD01000160.1 GCA_008017255.1 Acinetobacter sp. | reverse complement strand
GTACGGATGCAATCTCAGGTGTCGTGCAACTGATTTCTAAAACACCAGAAAAAACCTCTGCTTTTGTAACAGGCGAAATTGGTGAAAATAAAACTTATAAATCTGTCATCGGTGCAGATCTGGCTGAAAATGGTGTCTATGCTCAAATTCGTGGACAACGCTTGGAAACAGATGGTACACCTGTAAAAGACGTCAAAAATGCAGCTGCTGCTTCATTTGATCAAAAAGGCTATAGTGCAAAAATCGGTGTAGAAAAAGAACAGTACGCAGCTTCGGTTGATTATAGCGAGAACCAAGGTTCTAGCGATTACGACAACTTTGGCAAACTCGTTTCTCAAGATTTTAAAAATGAAATCATTAACGTCAAAGGGCGTTTAAATATTCTTGAAAATTTAGCTTTACATGCCCGTTTCTCTCAATTTAAAGATGAAATCGAGCAAAATAATTCAACAGATTTTGTCCATAGTAAAACACAAGAATCTGAAATTTATGGTCAATGGGGCTTTATGCCAAACCAACAGTTTTTGGTTGGTGTGACACACCGTAATATTGATGGTGATGTTCTTTCTTATGGCTCACCATACCAAGAAGATATTGACTCAACAGGTTATTATATCCAGCACAAATATGACCAAGCTGGATTAAATACCCAAGTTGGTGTCCGCGTTGAAGATAATGAAAAATTCGGCACACATACCGTTGCTCAGGGTTCTGTTCGTTATCAAGTTCTGCCATTAACCAGCGTTTATGCAAATATTGGTTCAGCTTTTAAAGCACCAACGCTGAATGATATGTATGCTTATGGCGGCAACCCAGACCTTAAACCAGAAGAAAGCTTGTCTTATGAAATCGGTTTAGACCAAAAACTAGCCTACAATATTTCAACAGGTTTATCTCTTTATACGACAGAGGTAGATAATCTTATTGATTTTGATGGTGTTCTCAATCAAATGAGAAACCTTGAAAAAGCTAAAATGGAAGGTAGTGAGCTGTATGTTAAATGGCAAGGTGAAAACCTGTTTACCAATTTAAGCTATAACTATGTTCGAGCTAAAGACAAGAAAAATGATGAAGATTTAAGTCGTCGCCCTCGTCAAAATATTGCATTGACTGCAGGTTGGACCGATGAACAATATACCTTCTCAACCACAATGCTTGCGAATGGTGATTACGACAACAGTGCCTTTGATAATGCTCAAATCCCTGGGCACTTCCGTGTAGACATGCATGGACAATACAAAGTGAATAAAAACGTAGATATCTTTGCCAATATCCAAAATGTAGGTGATTCAAAATATCGTACTGCATATGGAAGCGGTAGTTACTACATCAACGGTGGTCGCCTAGCCTCTGCTGGTGTCACATTCCGTTATTAATCCTGCGCTAAAATAATAAAAACATTTTCTTAACTCCAGTTTCGGGGTAATGTTCTTGACCGACATTATCCCTTTTTTATTTGAGGAATCCCCCGATGGGACATCGTTTAAGTAAAATTTATACTCGTACTGGCGACTCAGGCAGCACAGGACTCGGAGATGGTTCGAGGGTCGCCAAAGACGACCTACGCATTACCGCACTTGGCGATGTCGATGAACTTAACTCCTGTGTGGGTGTATTGCGTGCGCAAATTCAAGCTAGCCAAATCGAGCACACTACTGCATGGGATAAAAAACTCAGCCTAATTCAACATTGGCTATTCGACTTAGGCGGCGAAGTGTGCATTCCCAACTATCACTTATTGCAAGCTGTGTGCGTGGAATTTTTAGAACACGATATTGATGGCATGAATGAATCTTTGCCAATGCTCAAAGATTTCATTTTACCGTCGGGCAGCTTGGTCTGTAGTTATGCACACCAAGCACGTGCCGTGTGCCGCCGTGCCGAACGTAGCCTGATGTCGCTACAGTCACGCGACCAAAATATTCAAGCTACGGCATTGCAATTACTGAATCGTTTATCAGACTGGTTATTTGTGGCATCGCGCACCTTACAGCGGGCTACAGACGGCGGCGAGGTCTTGTGGCAAAAAAATATTAATGACACTATTGAAATTGAGCCACGCTAATATTTTATTGCTGGCAAGGTGAAGTTACTATGCGAATTATTGGTCATCGTGGTGCGCGCGGCGAAGCGCCTGAAAATACCTTAGGTGGTTTTCAATATCTGCGCCAATTAGGTGTCCGTGCGGTCGAATTTGATGTGCGACAGCTGCACGATGGGCAACTGATTGTGATCCATGATGATGATTTTGTACGCACCACAGGGCAGTCACAACTCGTGGAAAGTTGTACTTTGGCAGAAGCGCAACAGTTTGACCACCGACTACAATGGTCGAATTGGACTACAGCCGAATACACCCCTAGCCTGTGCCAAGTGTTACGCTGTTTAAGCGACTTTGAACATTTAGAAGTAGAAGTCAAAGCGGTAGTAGATGATGCGGCGGCAAAAAGATTAATTCTACAATTACAGCAAGATTTGCAAGGTTTTGAAAACACTGCATGCATTACCAGCTTTGATGTAAAAATTTTAGCGGCGTTGCAGCAACAGCAAAGCCATTTTAAACGTGGCTTATTGGTGGAGCTACCTATTGGCGCGTATGCCATTGAACTGGCAGATCAATACGGCTGTTGCCAAATTGGTTGGCACGATCAACTCGCCAGTGATGAGCTTATTCGCCAAACCCAACAAGCGGGTCTGAATATTAGTATTTGGACGGTGAATGATGTAGAGCGTGCCAAACACCTACAACAACTCGGTGTACAAGGCTTAATTACCGATGTACCGCAAACCATGTTGCAGCAGCTGGTACTTTAAATAATTTAAACAGGTTGCGATTGTAATGTTCAACTTATCGGCTGCGTTGTGCTTGAATTAAACGCTGCCCTCTTTCATCGATTAAATACAACACTGCGCCATCAAACTGAAAGTACTTGACTCGCTGTAGCGCATCCATCAAATCGGCTTCTTGCGCCAAAGCGCGATTGCAACTGTCATAGCCTGCCATCACATCAAAATCTAGTCTACGCTGGGCAAAATTATAGTGATAACGCCCATAAACGCTATTGCAACCAGTGTGCCCAGACACGGTTTTTGCGACTGAGTGTAGATTAAAACTTGGGTATTGATTAAAAAATAATGCGCGTTTGTTTTGAATTAACGTGATTTGCCAGTTTATATCTTGTACGCCATCGGTACTTTTAGCGACTTGCAAATGCGGTAACTGATGCACACGCTTCGGTTGCAGGCTATGATTTTTTACCGTGGTATGCGGCGAACTTTGACACGCCAACAATGTACTCATAGCAAGCAGCAATAAGCCCTGAGTAAAACAGCTCGTTAAACAGCCCAATACATTCCACATGACACGGTGTTTAAACATGGTTTTGCACCTTTTATTGTGTGACTCAGTTTACATTTGTATTCTGTTACTATTATTTCAGTACACCTGTACAATAATGGTAGTTTTCAATTCTCTAACCATGTTACTATCGGCACCAAATTAGCAATGAATCGTCCAGATTGGTTGGCTATCTATCTATTATGGATTTTATCTTGTTTGTACAAGATTTTCAGGAGCGATGACGGATATGACTTCCGCCCCACTCAAAAAAGCACCGATTAACTGGCCCGGCACTATTGTATTATTAGGCACACCAATCGCAGCGATGATTCTTCTTCCTTTATATACTTATCATGCTGATTTTAGCGCAGCTGCTTGGATAAGTTTTTTCTTTTTATTGGCGTTGAGTAGTTTGGGGATTACCGCAGGTTACCACCGCTTATGGGCGCATCGCACCTATGAAGCCTCTTTGCCAGTAAAAATTGTGTTAATGATTGGTGGAACTTTTGCCATTCAAAACAGTATTTTGTTTTGGGCATCTGGGCATCGTGTGCATCATCGTCATGTCGATGATATTGAGCTCGATCCATATTCAGCCAAAAAAGGCTTTTGGTATTCACACATTGGCTGGATGTTGCGTGACTATCCAAGTGGTTCAACAGACTACAAAAATGTCCCCGACTTGCTCAATGACAAAATGGTCATGTTCCAACACAACTACTACATCCCGCTCGTGCTTGCCACAAACTTGGGGATTCCAGCACTGATTGGTTGGGCTGTGGGTGATGTATGGGGGGTGATGCTACTCGGTGGCTTATTACGTTTAATTCTGAGCCATCATGTAACCTTCTTCATTAATTCGTTGTGTCATATGTGGGGCAAACGTCCTTATACCGATGAAAACACTGCCCGTGACAACTTTGTATTAGCCATTTTAACTTGGGGTGAGGGTTATCATAACTATCACCACATTTTTCAATATGACTACCGTAACGGGGTGAAGTGGTGGCAATATGACCCAACCAAATGGTTGATTTGGTCTTTATCTACTATGGGTTTAACCAAAAATTTACGCCGCATTCCGAGTTTTAATATCAAAAAAGCTGAGTTGGCGATGCGTTTTAAATATGCAGAACGTGATTTGGCGATTTATGGCCATGATGTTAATGCTGACATTGTGCAAATGAAGCAACGTATTACTCAAGAATATGAAGCCTTTACCCAGACATTAAATGAGTGGGCAAAGTTAAAAGAACAAGAGCTACAAGCCAAAAAAGCAGCGATGGCAGAAAAAATCAATCAAATTGACCATAAACTCAAAGTTGATTTCCAATTGCTTGAGCAACGCTTAGGACATCATCGTGAATGTTTAGAAACATTAGTGCGTAATATCAAAAAGGCACCAGTTTCAGAATAAAAAATACTCAATAAAATGGTCTCTTTAGAGGCCATTTTTTATGCCTATTTAAAGACTCAGTTCATAATCACAATTCACTATTTTAGACTTATCTTTGTTATAGTCATCATTCAGCTTCTTGCCATGATATTGACCTATGCATTTCAATCCTCGCTATTCATCTCTCAATTCAAAGCTTTATCATCAACAGCAACCAAGTCCTTTACGTGGCGCAAAGGCAGGTCATTTCAATGAGGCTTTGGCAAATGAGTTGCAATGGAGTGATGAAGACAAAGCCAATTGGGTCGAGATTTGTAGTGGGCAAAAAACTTTTGCTAAATTCACGCCATTAGCAATGGTGTATGCAGGTCATCAATTTGGTCAATGGGCCGGTCAATTAGGGGATGGGCGTGGTTTATTGATTGGACAAATTCTAAATCAACATGGACAAACCATTGATCTACATCTGAAAGGTGCAGGTTCAACGCCCTACTCTCGTATGGGTGATGGTCGTGCGGTACTGCGCTCAGTGATTCGTGAATACTTAGCTGGACATGCACTGAATGCGCTTGGCGTAGCATCTAGCCATGCCGTTGGTTTCACCACATCGACACAAGGTGTACAACGTGAAACTCTTGAACTTGGTGCAATGTTGTTACGCACCTCAGACTGTCATATCCGTTTCGGTCATTTTGAGTGGATCAACCAATATGCACCTGAACTTTTAACTGAATTTACGCAAAAGTGTATCGAATGGCATTATCCAGAATACCTAGAAGCTGAGAACCCTGTTCTGGCTTTCGCTGAAGCTGTCATTGAACGTACAGCAATCATGATCGCCAAATGGCAATTGGTCGGTTTCGCGCATGGTGTAATGAATACCGATAATTTAAATATTACAGGCTCAACCTTAGATTTTGGTCCTTATGGATTTATGGAACGCTTTCGACCAAACTGGATTAATAACCACTCCGATTACCAAGGTCGTTATACCTATCAAAACCAACCAAGTATTGGACATTGGAATTTGTGGACATGGTTGAACAATCTTATTCCTTTAGCTAAGCCTGAGCATAAAGAACAATTCAAACAAGATTTAGCGACTTGCTTAGAACAATTTGAACCAATCTTTTTACATCATTATGGTCAAGGACTCTGCGAAAAGACGGGACTCCCCCATTTTCATAAAGACAGTTTAGATTGTAGTTTTGCATTCTTGCGGATTTTGCAAACGGAACAACTCGACTATACGCAAAGTTTTATTCACCTACAAAATAAGGAATATAAAACACTCCGTGATGATTGCTTAGATCTACGTCAGTTTGATGCTTTTCTCCATCAATATCAGGAGATACGCAAAACTCAAGATACAGACGAATTAGATCGAGTTATGCAAAGCGCTAATCCTCATTATATTTTACGCAACCACATGGCACAAAAAGCGATTGAACTAGCCGAACGTGGTGATTTTAGTGAGGTTGAACGTTTGTTTAAGCTACTGAATCAGCCTTATTTAAAACAACCCGACTTAGAAACTGAACAAGATACTGCACCTTTACCAAGTGATGTGCCTGAAATTTCAGTAAGTTGTTCATCGTAGAAAATCAATGATGAAACTCAGGTTTGTAGTTGGATTTATAATACCAACTCTTTTCAGTGGACTGGCTTTTTATCATTATGGAAAGTTTCTGCCTACATTCACACCAACACACAAACCTCTTTCAGCACAAGTGATACAACAGCTCAATCAAACTAAACCCGTGACTTCAATTGAAGTATTTAAAAGCCAACGATTTCTACAATTGAAACATCAAGATGAAGTGATTCGAAGTTATCCGATTCGTTTAGGCTTTAACCCAATCGGGCATAAACAATTTGAAGGTGATGGCAAAACACCCGAAGGGACGTATTCAATCGACTGGCGTAATCCCAAAAGTGCTTACT
>SSHD01000010.1 GCA_008017255.1 Acinetobacter sp. | reverse complement strand
ATTAGTACGTGCACTTGTTGCTCGTAACCAGTTTGATACCAACGAAGTTGAAGACATCATTTGGGGTTGTGTAAACCAAACTTTAGAGCAAGGTATGAACATTGCTCGTAATATTGGTTTATTGGCTGATATTCCAAAGACTGCTGGCGGTCAAACCGTTAACCGTCTTTGTGGTTCTTCTATGCAAGCACTTCATACTGCTGCTGCACAAATTGCGACCAACCAAGGTGATATTTTCATCATCGGTGGTGTAGAGCATATGGGGCACGTAGGCATGATGCACGGCATCGACCTGAACCCTGAAGCGTCTAAACACTATGCCAAAGCATCTAACATGATGGGCTTAACGGCGGAAATGTTGGGTCGTATGAACCAAATTTCTCGTGAAGAACAAGATGCGTTCGGTGTTGAATCTCACCGTCGTGCTTGGGCTGCAACACAAGAAGGTCGTTTCAAAAACGAAATCGTGGGTGTTGAAGGTCACGATCAAAATGGCTTTAAAATTCTGTGTGACATCGATGAAGTGATTCGTCCAGATGCTAACCTCGAAGCATTTGCGGCATTGCGTCCAGTGTTTGATCCAAGTAAAGCTGGTACAGTCACTGCTGCGACATCTTCTGCGCTGTCTGACGGTGCTTCTGCAATGTTGTTGATGTCTGCTGAACGTGCGCAGTCACTTGGTTTAAAACCACGTGCGGTGATTCGTTCAATGGCAATTGCGGGTTGTGATGCTGCAATTATGGGTTACGGTCCAGTTCCAGCAACTCAAAAAGCATTGAAACGCGCGGGTTTAACCATGGCTGACATTCAAACCATCGAGTTAAACGAAGCATTTGCTGCGCAAGGTTTGTCGGTCATGAAAGGCTTAGGCGTTTATGACAAACAAGACATCATCAACTTGAATGGTGGTGCGATTGCATTGGGTCACCCATTGGGCTGTTCTGGTGCACGTATCACGACTACCTTGTTGAACGTAATGGAACAACAAGATACGCAAATCGGTCTTGCGACCATGTGTATTGGTTTAGGTCAAGGTATTGCGACCATTATCGAACGTGTTTAATTAACACTAAGATAAAATAAAAATCCCCGCTCAGTGCGGGGATTTTTTTATCGCTAAAATCAAATTTTTAACGCGGAAACAGCGGGTTCTGTGAAGGGTTTAACCCATCTCGAATTTGCTGCTGCAATTGCAAAAGATCATTCAAATTGACTTTCATTGTACCCTCGCGAAAACTCTCTGCATTATTTCGGTTAATATTCAAAGGTTTTAGCATCGTAAACAGGCCAACGGTTGGGTCAGGTGGTTGTAAACCTGCCGCAACAGCAAAAATATATTCTTGTAATACTGGTGAAAATTGCGACATATCGGGTTGAGTTTCTGGCTGATAATTCACAATCGTTGCGGTTTCACCCACTTCAGCATCCTGCATATTTTTTTGAATTTTATATACATAATGTTGCAAAGCTTGACGTACTTGTGGCTCTTCCTGAAATGGAAGCGGCCCAACTTGCTCTGCACGCATTTCAGACTCCGCCATAATACGAATAGTGGGTAACTCAGCCACTGTATTGGCTTGAGCCATCGGAAAATACATTCCCGCCCAGACCACAATTAAGGAGAATCGTTTCAGGAAATTCATCACTTGCTCCAAAATCAATCACCATAAAAAGAATATCACTTAAATAAAAAGTATCTATTTATTTATAGGCTACTGCAAAGTCGTGTTGAATTCAGTAAGACTCAGATAAGAGGTCAAGATGGTTAATTTTTTGCACTCAATATCCAATATACGCTACTGACCAAATATATATACAGTTTTCACCATTGATTCAAAAATACTACGGCTCATGCGTAGATTTGTATTGTTTGGTATTTTGTAACAAGTTTTTGGTCGGTTAAAAATTCGCTTTTCGCTTGAGTAGATTATACTAATAGCATAGCTGGTCGTTATGGGGCAACCAGTTGAGTGACTTATATATCTATGCAAATGAAATATCTCTATAAAAGAAATGTTATTCAAATTTAAACCATCGATTTAAATGAAATTAACACATTTCTTTTGATGGGCTTAAAACATCAATTTAAGCCCCAGAGCAAGATGTCGAAGATGAGCCATGCAGCCATGAACGAAAAAATTGAAATCCAACATCACACCGCAGCGTCGGATTACACTTTCTACAAAACACTTTTGGAATCGACCAAAGCCATTCCATGGAAAATTGATTGGCAAAGCATGCAGTTCACCTATATTGGCCCACAAATTCAGGAACTTCTCGGTTGGGAAACCGATTCTTGGGTGAGTGTCAACGATTGGGTGGAACGTATGCATCCTGAAGACCGTGATCGTGTGGTTGGAATGTGTGTTTCTCAATCGAAAGAAGGGATTGACCACGAAGCAGATTACCGCGCCCTAAAAGCCGATGGTAGCTATGTGTGGATTCGAGATGTCGTACACGTGATTCGCAACAATAATGAAACAGAAGCCTTAGTGGGTTTTATGTTTGACATTAGTGAACGTAAAAAAAATGAAGATGAGTTGATTCGACTTAAACAAGAGCTGGAAGTGTTGTCTTATCAAGATGGTTTAACGCAAATTGCCAATCGACGGTTATATGATATTGTTTTAGCACGCGAATGGGAAAATGCGATCGATGCGCAAACTCCACTTGCAATCATCATGATTGATATTGATTTCTTTAAACACTGCAATGACCACTATGGACACCATGTGGGTGACTTAGCACTCAAGCAAATTGCACAATTACTCAAATCGCAAATTCGGGCTGGAGATCTCGCCGCGCGTGTTGGCGGAGAAGAGTTTATCGTGATCTTACCGTCAACGCATCAAGAAGATGCGATGGAAATTGCTGAACGCATTCGCCTTTGTATTGCCAACACCCTTATTTGCTGCGATGACAACTTAACCGACTGCACTGCCGTTGCCTTAACCGCCAGTTGTAGTGTCGGTGCAATCGTGCCGCAACACGGCGATAACGCCGAACAATTTATTTCCATGATTGATGGCTTATTGTATCGAGCCAAAGAAACTGGTCGCAATCGGGTGATTGTGTTGTAATATAATTTCTGCAAAAACAACAATAAAACGATCATTACAGGAGTAAGCATCGTGAAAACAACACGAGGGATATTTACCGCACTTATCAGCGCAACGCTATGCACTGCATGTGCCACTTCTACCTTAATAAAAAAAGATTATCGTCACAGCAGCACAACTATTCAGGTCAACTTAGTGGAAGATCAAGTGGTGGCTTTCGGACGTCCTGCAACCCGTACCGACCCAAACTTAACGCCAGACAGCTTAGTCATCGCAGGCTATAAACATAGCTACGTGCTCACTCGTGGCGGCACACAATTTCTGCGCCTAATGAGCCAATTAGACAGCCAAAATATTCAAGTCACCCGCGAGTTACGCTTTTATGCCAAACAAAATGACGGTCAGTTTTCCGGCACCTTGCCACTGACTTATGTCAAATTGAAACAAGATATCAGCAAAAATGACTTACAATTCTTTATTGAAAATGGTGCGAAAGAATGTTCAACCGCCAGTGATGAACGCATGCAAGCACAACGCTTTTGCTTTGATATTCAACTTGTCGGCATGGTCTACCCAGTTGCCAATAACCTGCAATCGTTACAGGCCTTAAGTAAGCCGTATCAGGTGACCATTTATACTCAGCAACAACAACGTGCCAGCACAAAGTCAGGCATGAATCCACTGGAAAAACTGGCGCTGTTTCCGTTTGCAGTTGCCATAGATGTAGTGAGCTTACCGTTCCAAGCGGCAGAGAAGATTTTTAATTAAACATTGCTTGCCAGCGACGCCGCTCGATGCGCTAAAACCATTTAGCCAAATGATGATCGGCAATAGCAGGGCTGTACACCTCCTTGCACCGAGCAACTCAAGATACACCCTGTTACAAAGCATCCGCTGCATTGTTCAACTTTCAAACAGCGGTTTTGTGAGACCAATCACAATTGATATGTTAATTTTTAAATCAAATAACCAAAAACCATCTGTTTCTACGATGCCTTTGCAGTAAAATGTATTGGTTTTGATGTTAAAACATGATCAAGCTCTCTCTTTTCTGCCATAGAAGCATTGCTTTTCCATTTGAGAGCCTATAGATTTTGTCTTAATTTATTTTATAATCGTCATAAAGTGACATTGTTTTGTTATGGAAATGCACGCGTTACAAGCCTTTATCAGCGGTCAAATTGGACTGGAACAAATAAGTGTCAAAGAGCTTGTGGATCTAGCGAAGCAGCAAGATTCTCTACAGCCCACGGAACGTGACTTGTTAGAAAAAGCGCTCGATTTGATCTTGATTTATTATTTAAAGCAGGCTCAAGCCTATCTCTAAGGAAAAGTAGATGGATGTATTAGAGAAAGCACTCTTAGTCGATGAGCTCAAACAGCTGATCGATGGGCTAGATAATGATAAACAATCGCTTTTTGAAATCGCCAAAGCCAAACAACGTATTAAAGATATTTGCGCCTCTTGTGACGACCCGATGTTTCAAGACCAGCTCGGTACTTTTAAATCAGTCATTCAACAACATGGCTTTCCGATAGAAGAACTGACCCGCTATGGTTATAGCACGACCTATTGTGGGACGTTTAACTTTTCCAGTCGGCTAGAAGAAGTGTTATTTGCTGCCCCTAAAATGGGTTGGGCTGCATTGCGTCAAGCAAATCATTGGCAAATTTGGGTAGTACGCCCTTTACTTTCTTTCTTAAGAAGCCCATGGTTAAACTCCACCGAAGAAGCCTTACAGTGGATACAAAAGAACGCCCAACAATATGTTAAAACCGATAGTGAATTACAAAATCTAATTCCAGTTTTAGAATCTCCTCAGGCTTCAAACCAAGCAACTCATAAGGACACCTTATCTGCAATGAGACAACAACATGCGAATTTTGAAGCAGAGCTTGAAGCTATCATTCAAGAAAAACTTCAAGCTGCTCCAACAATACAACCTCGACCTGCCAAACCTATAGTCAAACCAAGCTTCGGTTCTCGACAGAACCCACGACCGACTGCAAATCTAAATAAAGCCAAAGCACTGTCACACAGTGAATTTAATTTAGACGGTTTACAGTGCCGATTAGAGCGCGCTAGCCCAAAACTATTTCCATCGTTGTATCGTGTTGAACTCGAAAATCCAACCGATCAAAATGTTAAAGTTGAATGGCTATATCTGAAAGCTGAAAATGACGAACAACCGGTTTGGGAAACCGCACAAATTTTTGTGGCTGAACAATTATATGTTCAAGGTCAGTTCTCACATTATGTGGCTTTAATTGGTACGCATAGTATCGAGTTCGCAACCAATATTTTGCAAACCTATACCGATCAGCGTCATACCAGAACTAACTCTATCCATCAGACCAGTTGGAATACCTTTAAACAGCATTATGCACAGCACGAATCCTTGTTTAATGAATGCATTATGAATGCTGAGTTGGTTTGGCAACGTGATGAAAACGCCTATCCGTATATCCCTGCATCATTCATTAATATTCAAAAATTTATTCCATTTAATGAAGTAGCTGCCAACTTTTTAACCCCAATTTTGTTATTAAAAGAACGGCAAAAAATTCGCGTGATTCATGGTGCAGAACGGATTAAATTGTCGCCCGACGATCAAGCCTATCCGTATTTACTGTTAGACCGTGCCGATGGCTATACTTGGCAGCTGATTCGCCATGTAATTAGCCATCTACCACAGCCCATTTCGGTACAAAGCTTATTTCATGCCTTAGAAAATGCCGATATGTCGACATCCTAAGCGGAAACTTTCGTAGATTTCCAGTACAAAAAAACAGCAATTTAGTGCTGTTTTTTTGTTTTTATGGCTTGATTGTATGAATCAAATAATCTTATTGTAAAACAATAATAAACCATAAGATTACATCATGATGAATTTCCCACATACAGGGGCAACCCGTCTTTTTCTTACAATATTGGCACTTTGTGTGGCGTCATCAAATGCGCTACATGCAGAAGAAACGAATAGCTCTACGCCCGATCAAACAACCCCAAGCACGCTTAACACCACAGCCGAGCCAAAACACTTCCTCTATTATATTCCGAAATGGATTGATGCTGCCCCAACGGTCTTTCCCGAACAATCCAATGTGCCCGCCGTGCCTGCAATTTCCGAAACCGAAGGCAGAACGTGGCTTGACCTTAAACAACGTAATATTCGAGATTGGGCAGATCGTAGCTCGCACAAAATGGATGCATGGTTTGGTGAGGTCGATCCAGAAAACCCTGCTTCCGCCACCATTCGTGTCATGTTAGATAATTATTGGGATGAATATGATCAATATGAATTGAAACCACGTATTCGAGGCAAAATTAGGTTACCCAGCTTAGAAAAAAAACTCAGCGTGATATTTGGTGATGACTCTTTAGATGATGAATTTAACAACAACATCGCCAACAGCAACACCCAACCGAATTCCGATACTGATAAAAAATTCGATCACAAACAAACCCGTGATAGCAATGGTTCGATTGCCTTGCGTTGGTCAAATTTCTCGGAAAAACTGCCGTTTGAAACCGATGTCGATTTAGGGATTCGCTCTGGTGATGATATTTATTTACGCTTAAAAGCCGAGAAAAACTGGGCATTAAGCAATGATTTTTATTTCAATGCCGAACAAATCTATCGTTATGGTAGCGACAGCGAAAACTATGTGCGTAGCAACTTAGAATTAAGCCATGCCCGCCCCAATACGCCGTTTTTGTCCGACCAATTCAGCTTGATTTATGCCGATGAACAAGAGGATGACTTGGTTTGGCAGAACCGAATTTTCCGTCAACATCAGTTCTTTGCACATAACAATTTTAACTATGGCATACATACTGGTGGCTATTACAACAATAATGACCTGCGCTTGAACAGTTGGGGACCTTTTGTGTCTTGGCGACAACCGCTTTGGCGGGAATGGTTTTATGTGCAGGGCGATCTAAACTATTTTAATGACCACCGAGAAGATCGTGACCACCATATCAGTACCTTTGTGCGCTTAGAAGCCTTATTTTAGAAATGAACTCGCGCTGCATAGCACGCCCAAACTGTGGATAAAACCCAACTTATACGCAATAAAAAACCTCTGTCGCAACAGAGGTTTTTTATCTTCAGTGGCTTATTTTAATAACAAGCGATTGATACGTTGCACATAGGCTGCTGGGTCTTCAGGTAACCCACCTTCGGCAATCAAAGCTTGATCAAATATCACATGCGCTAGATCATCAAATTGCCCAGAACTTTCGAGTTGCTGCACCAAAGGATGCTGTGGGTTAATTTCCAAGGTCGGTTTGATTTCAGGTACTTCCTGCCCCGCTTGTTTGAGCATGCGAATCAGCTGTGGCGACAGCTCGCCCTCGCCAGACACTAAGCAGGCAGGTGAATCCACCAAGCGTGTGGTCACGCGAACCTGCTTGGTTTTATCTTTTAATGCTGTGCTTAAGCGATCCACTACAGGCTTTAACTGTTCAGCCGCTTGCTCTAAGGCTTGTTTTTCATCGGCATCTTGTAACTCGCCTAAATCCACCGCACCCTTGGCTACGTTTTGCAAGGCGATACCGTCAAATTCATGCACAAAATTCATTGCCCATTCATCAACACGCTCGGACATCAATAACACTTCAATGCCTTTTTTCTTAAACAGTTCCAACTGTGGCGAATTCTTGGCAGCAGTCAGACTGTCTGCAGTCACATAATAAATCGCTTTCTGCCCATCTTGCATACGCGCTTTATAATCGGCTAGCGAGGTCGAAATCTCATCATTAGTGGACGTGGCATAGCGCAATAATTTTAAGATGCGTTCACGATTACCAAAATCTTCACCCAAACCTTCTTTCAGCACCGATGCAAATTCGCTATAGAAGGTTTTGAATTTCTCTTGGTCTTTTTCATCTTCCGACTTTGCCAAGCTATCCAATAAGGTCAATACACGGCGTGCATTACCCTCACGAATCGTTTTGACATCACGGCTTTCTTGCAATAATTCACGGCTAACATTGAGCGGTAAATCGGCACTATCCACCACACCTTGCACAAAGCGTAAATAATTTGGAATTAAATTATCGGCTTCATCCATAATAAACACGCGTTTCACATAGAGCTTAATGCCTGCTTTGGCTTCACGAGTGAACAAATCTTGTTTCGCTTGACTTGGAATATAAAGTAATTGGGTATATTCCGTGCTACCTTCAACGCGATTGTGTGCCCACGCCAACGGTTCAGCAAAATCATGACTTAAGTTTTTGTAGAACTCGATATATTGCTCATCCGTGATTTCATTTTTACCGCGTGTCCACAGTGCACTGGCAGAGTTAATTGCTTCCCATTCGTCGGTCTTGACCATTTGACCGCCTTTAGACTCTTCGCCCTCAGCAACCTCTTCCGCTTGCCAAACTTCTTTTTGCATTTCGATTGGCAAGCTAATATGGTCGGAATATTTATTAATGATCTGCTTTACTTTGCGCGATTCTAAATAGTCCAGCGCATCGGCACGTAAATGCAAAATAACATCGGTACCACGTGGTGCTTTATCAATCTGTTGAACTTCAAACTCACCCGTTCCAGCACTAACCCAACGCACACCATGAGCTGTATCTGCACCTGCACGGCGTGATTCAACGGTTATTTTATCCGCCACAATAAAGCCTGAATAAAACCCTACCCCAAACTGCCCAATTAACTGCGCATCGGACTTTTGGTCGCCAGTGAGTTTCGACATAAAGTCTTTGGTGCCCGATTTGGCGATGGTCCCCAAATGATCTATTGCTTCTTGTTGACTCAGTCCAATACCATTATCGGAAATGGTTAAGGTGTTTTGCGTTGCATCTAATGTGACACGTACCCGCAATTCAGCATCATTTTCATAATATTCAGGATGATTAATGCCCTCAAAACGCAACTTATCGCAGGCATCCGAGGCATTGGAAATCAGCTCACGTAAGAAAATTTCCGGATTGGAATACAGCGAATGGGTGACTAAATGCAATAACTGCGCAACTTCCGCTTGGAAACTATAATTTTGGCTAACTTGTTCACTCATAAATCACTCCTGATTGGTGATAGCTATTTATTTGGAATGATTTATGAATGGTGCATCTCTGCGATTTTTCAATCCCGATAGATGATTTTTTCGCCAATAAATCACAGTGCAGATGAAAACATCTCTATTTTGCTTTAACGACTCAAAGAATTAAGCAGCCTGCCGTTGAATAAACTGATCAATATATTCAGCAATCTGTTGCGGTTGACTAAGGATCGCCCAATGGTTGGCATCCAGTTCCACATATTCAAATTGCGCCGCCCATTTTGGCATTGCTTCGGTAATGTATTCTGGGCTGACAAAACTATCGCGGCGTAATAGCACCGCCTGCACCGGACATTGCGCATAACGCTGCCGTGGTTGTATTAAAATGGGCAGAAAGTTGGCGCGGTATAAACCTATACCATGTCGTCCATCTGCTTCAATATTATGATTTAAAGGTAAATTCTGCTGTTGTTCTAAACTGGTTAAAACTTTGCCCCATTTTTCTGGGCTAAAGAAGCGCCACACGGTAGGCGCTAGCAATGGAAAATGGAACACGCCAATGTACCACGACTTACTCAGCATCTTTAACAGCTTGTTGGGTGCAGTTTGCACTTGTTCGCGCACATACCACGCCGCATGGTCTAAACACGGCCCTGAAATACTGCTATAAGACAACAACTGACCTTTCAACTTAGGTTCAGTCACAGACTCCCACGACTGAATCGAACCCCAATCATGTGCTGCCAAATGAAAACTACGCTGCGGCAACACTTGTGCCACCACTTCTTGTAAATCTAGCGACAATCTCGGCAAACGATAATCACGAATACGTTTTGGAATGGATGATTGCCCTGCGCCGCGCACATCATAAGTGACAATATAATAAGCATGAATCAGATGTTGAATCATACCCTCCCACACGTCTTGATTGTCTGGATAACCATGCACTAACACCAAAGGCGTGTTCTGCGCATCGCCCCATGTTTTGACACAAAGCTGTTGTTGATCTGAAGTGGTCACTGTTTGTATTTTTGCTTGCATAGACGTTTCCCATTTTATTAACCCGTGATTTGGCGATAAAACAACCATTGCCAAGATGATCATAAAGATGCTACTTATGCAGTATGTATCGCAGTTTTAGGAAAAAGAATATCCATGAAACGCATTTTCCAACAAATTCGTGCCATTCCATTGGTATCAAAACTGCTGATTAACCATTATGCACCGTATTGGGGTGCGGGCATTGCCATTGACAAGATTGACCTCGACAACTACGCTATTCGAGTTAAAATGCCGCTCACCCGTAGTAACCCTAATATCGTCGGCACTCATTTTGGTGGCAGTTTATATTCAATGGTTGACCCATTTTATATGCTGATTTTGATGCATCATTTGGGCAATAAATATATTGTCTGGGACAAAAGCGCCTCGATTAGCTTTCTATCGCCAGGCAGAAGTACGGTCTATGCCGATATTCGTCTGAGTGCTGAAGAAATTAGCGAAATAAAACAACTCACCGAAAATTATGCACCCGTCTACCGGACCTACACGCTCAACATTGTCGATGACATGGGTACCCGTATCGCAGAAGTAGAAAAAGTGCTCTATATTCGGCGCAAAAAACCAAAAGCCAGCCCTTAATTCAACTGTAAAAAAATGCCTGCAATTGATTGCAAGCATTTTTCACAGCTAGCCGTTGATTATTTTTTCTCTTGAATGGCAGCACCTGCACCACCACCAATCGCACCACCGATGGCTGCACCAGAGTCACCCCCTAACAGCGCTTTACCCACCACAGAACCAATACCAGCGCCAATGGCACTACTGGTAGTGGTCGCTTTGCTGGCACCTTGAGTATTGGCACCCACACCCGCACCAGCAGCTGCACCTAAGCCTGCACCTACACCACCACCGACATGATGCCCAACACCACCGCCGACCGCGCCACCAACCGCTGCCGCACCAATACGTTGATCCGATGCACTCATATTCTGACAGCCTGTAAACATCACCGCTGATAACAATAGCGTCGATACTAAACCGATTGTTTTTTTCATGACCATACTCACTTTTATAGCTTCTATTGAAAAGCATAATCTTATTTTCTGCCCCAAATGGTCAGATTATGTAATTGCTCAGGGTGCATTCTTTGCTTTTTGTAATAAATGCTAACAGACTAAAAAATCATTTGACCTCTAAACGGTCACCTTGCTAGTTTGACGTCAACCTTAGAGAATAAGTTAAAGCCTTTAATCCAACAATCATGGCAGAAAGAATCCTGAACTCGCTGTAGCATTCACATTTGAAGGGTAAAAAGAATGAAAATATTTGTTGTTCTCTCGATGCTGATATTACTCAGCCTCAATCCATCAACACATGCAAATTTGTTCAATATCCAAACAGCAGCCAAAATGAACTCATTGAAAAATGTTGCTTATGGTCATCATCCTGAACAAATAATGGATATCTACTTTCCGTCTAAACCTCTAGCAGAAAAACAACCAGCACCATTAATCGTTATGGTACATGGCGGTGCTTGGAGTATAGGTGATAAAAATAATACTGCAGTAGTCAAAAATAAAGTGGAGTATTGGGGCAAACGAGGCTGGATATTTATTTCCATCAATTATCGATTACTTCCTGATGCAACGGTACAACAACAAACTCAAGATGTCGCAGCAGCATTAATTTATATTCAAAACCACGCATCTGATTGGCATGCTGACCCTAAACAACTTGTTCTGATGGGACATTCCGCTGGCGCACATTTAGTTAGCCTACTCAGCACACGTCCTGCTTGGTTAACATCACAACCGCAAGCTTGGCGTACCACCATTGCTTTAGATAGTGCTGCTTATGATATCGAAAAGATTATGCAAGCTCGACATGCTCGGTTTTATGATCAAGCCTTTGGCAATCAACCCTCAAATTGGAAAGCACTATCACCTACATTGCAACTACATCAAGCTTTACCTAATTTCCTTGCTATTTGTTCAACAACTCGCCCTGATCAACCCTGTATACAGGCTCAACAGTTTATTCAACAAGCGCAAAGACTCGGCACCCAAGCACAGCTATTGGCACTTCCACTCTCACATATTGAAATAAATCGGTCTTTAGGAAAAAATAATGAATATACCGAGGCTGTGAATCAATTTATACAAACTCATTAATTGATGTTATGTGCGTGTTAAGAAGCGAATCACTTTAGAGCAATAATACTGTGAAATTGCAATTTTTAAACATAAGAAAGGCACCCTAAGGTGCCTTTCTCAATCATTTCAAATTTAGAACTGATCTGAGTTCAATGCTTGACTAAATGCTTGGTCTACTTCACTGAAGTCATTATGAAGTTCAAATTCAGCAGCTTCTGCTTCCTGACGACGACGCTCTAAGTGGTATGCTAAACCCGTACCAGCTGGAATCAAGCGACCCACCACGACGTTTTCTTTCAAGCCACGTAAATCATCTTCTTTGCCTGTTACAGCCGCTTCAGTTAACACACGCGTGGTTTCCTGGAACGATGCCGCAGAGATAAACGAGTCAGTAGAAAGCGATGCTTTGGTAATACCCATCAATTGACGTTCAAACTTCGCAGGGAACTTGTTCTGAGCCAAGACAGCTTGGTTTTCTTGTACAACGCGGATGTAATCCACTTGCTCGCCTTTGATGAAGCTGGTATCACCGCCCTCGGTAATATCGACTTTACGCAACATTTGACGTACGATGACTTCAATGTGCTTATCGTTGATTTTTACCCCTTGCAAGCGGTAAACGTCTTGCACTTCATTGACGATGTAGTTAGTCAGCGCTACTTCGCCTTTCAAACGTAAAATGTCATGTGGGTTTTGTGGGCCATCAGACACCGTTTCACCACGGTTGACATGCTCGCCTTCAAACACGTTCATGGTACGCCATTTCGGAATCAGCTCTTCATAAATTTCCGAGCCATCATCTGGTGTAATCACCAAACGATTCTTACCTTTGGTTTCTTTACCGAAGCTCACTACACCTGACACTTCTGCCAAAATTGCATGTTCTTTCGGCTTACGCGCTTCAAACAAATCGGCTACGCGTGGTAGACCACCGGTGATATCACGGGTACGTGAGGATTCTTGTGGTACACGACCAATAACGTCACCGACACCAATGGTTTCGCCATCACGTACGGTCACAATGGTATTTTGTGGCAAGAAGTAGAACTGCTCTCCGCCATCGGTAGTATCTAACACAATGGCTGGACGTAGGTCTTTACCAGACGCAGGACGTGCTGTAACTGGTAAAATTTCCACCGTCGTCATACCAGTTGCATCATCGGTTTTCGAGGTTGCAGTCACGCCATCAGCAATTTGACTGAAACGTGCTTTACCCGCAACTTCGGTAACCAATGGATGGGTATGTGGATCCCAAGTCGCCACAATACCACCCGCTTCTACGGCTTCACCATCTTTCAACAAGATGCTGGCACCATAAGGCAGTTTATAACGCTCGCGCTCACGACCTAACTCATCGGCAATACCCAATTCACCAGAACGAGAAACCGATACTAAGTGACCTTTGGCATGTTGTACTGTTTTCACGTTGTGGAAACGTACTGTACCTTTGTTACGCACTTGTACACTGTTGGCTGCAGAAGTTCGGCTTGCTGCACCACCCACGTGGAAGGTACGCATGGTTAACTGTGTACCCGGTTCACCAATTGACTGTGCAGCCATTACACCGACAGATTCACCTGGGTTCACCAAGTGACCACGTGCGAGGTCACGACCATAACACTTAGCACAGACACCGAAGCTTGCTTCACATGCAATGACTGAACGGACTTTAACTTCATCGACGCCCGACTCTTCAAGCTGAGCGGCAATTTTTTCGTCAATTAAGGTCCCGCGTGGCAATACTACTTCATCATCAGATGCACGACGTACATCTTCAGCCGTAACACGACCCAATACGCGATCGCGTAATGGCTCAATGACGTCACCACCTTGAATGAATGGTGTCATCACTAAACCGCCAGCCGTGCCACAGTCAGGTTCGGTAATGACCAAATCTTGTGCAACGTCTACTAAACGACGAGTCAAGTAACCTGAGTTCGCAGTTTTTAATGCAGTATCGGCCAAACCTTTACGCGCACCGTGCGTCGAGATGAAGTACTGAAGTACCGTCAAACCTTCACGGAAGTTGGCTTTAATCGGGGTTTCAATGATCGAACCATCTGGTTTCGCCATCAAACCACGCATACCCGCTAGCTGACGAATCTGTGCCGCACTACCACGCGCGCCTGAATCCGACATCATATAAATCGAGTTAAATGATTTTTGTTTCTCGTCTTCACCTTGTTTGTTTTTCACCATGGTATAAGACAAGTTATCCATCATTGCTTTCGCAACCTGGTCGTTTGTACGCGCCCAGATATCGACAACCTTGTTATAACGCTCACCCGCAGTTACGAAACCTTGCTCGAACTGTTGTTCGATTTCACGTACTTCAGTTTCCGCTTTACCAATAATGGTGTGCTTGGTTGGTGGAATCAGCATGTCTTCCATACCCACAGATACACCTGAACGCGTCGCTTGACGGAAGCCCAAATACATCAATTGGTCAGCAAAAATAACTGTGTCTTTCAAACCAAGTTTACGGTAGCAAGAGTTGATGAGCTTCGAGATGTTCTTTTTAGTCATCTCTAGGTTAATCATGTCAAAGCTTAAACCTTGTGGCACAACCTCCCAAAGTAAACAACGACCTGGTGTGGTATCGACAATAATCGTTTGCTGTTCACGTTCGCCATTTTCATCAATTACAGTTTGATGCACACGCACTTTCACGCGCGCATGAATTGCAACTTTACCCGTTGCCAAGGCACGGTTCACTTCGTGCGTATCTGCAAACACCATGCCTTCGCCTTTGGCATTCACTGCATCACGGGTGATGTAGTACAGACCCAAGACCACATCCTGAGAAGGAACGATAATTGGCTCACCGTTGGCAGGTGACAAAATATTGTTGGTCGACATCATTAAAGCACGCGCTTCAAGCTGCGCTTCAATGGTCAATGGTACGTGTACCGCCATTTGGTCACCGTCGAAGTCGGCGTTAAATGCCGCACAGACCAACGGATGCAAACGAATGGCTTTACCTTCAATTAAGATCGGCTCAAACGCTTGTAGACCCAAACGGTGAAGTGTTGGCGCACGGTTCAACATCACTGGATGTTGACGAATCACCGATGCAAGCACGTCCCACACTTCTGGGGTTTCACGCTCGACCATTTTCTTCGCTGCTTTAATGGTGGTTGCCTGACCAGACGCTTGTAATTTTGCAAAAATAAATGGCTTGAACAACTCAAGAGCCATTTTCTTTGGTAAACCACATTGGTGAAGACGTAGCGTAGGACCAACGGTAATCACCGAACGACCAGAGTAATCGACACGTTTACCCAATAAGTTCTGACGGAAACGACCTTGCTTACCTTTGATCATGTCGGCCAAAGATTTCAGAGGACGTTTGTTGGAACCGGTGATGGCACGACCGCGACGGCCGTTATCCAGCAGGGCGTCTACCGCTTCTTGCAGCATACGCTTTTCGTTGCGCACGATGATGTCAGGCGCAGCCAGATCCAGCAGGCGTT
>SSHD01000147.1 GCA_008017255.1 Acinetobacter sp. | reverse complement strand
GGACGGTATTACAAATTTACAGAACCATCGTTATGGTGCGATAATAAATTCATTGATAAAAAGTTAGATTCCAATCTTGAGAGTTTGTGAAGAGCAGGGGTTTTAAACCAAAAAATGGAGCGAGATGGTTATTTTGACTATAGTGTTAATTTAAATAATCTTGATGGTAGTAGAAAAGAAGATTGGTCATATTTTGGTGAAAATTTTGCTAATTATAATCATAGATTTATGAAAAGAGAGGAGATTTCTTTATCTGGAAAATATCGATCAATTATAGAGATGCAGCATAGTGTCAATTCAGGTATTCCAAATTTATTTGGAGTGAAAGTTAATTCATGTGATTTTAAATAATAGCGTTTAAAGGGAAAAGCAATGAGTACAATTCCAACCACATTTGAGATTTTTGTCTGGTTTTATTATTGAAACCCTTTTGGAAGCCATTAATTCAAATACAGCTGGTATGCCTCGTTCCACCGTTGCACGGTGGAATGCCAAACAGGTTTAAGTCATGTTTAGTAGACTAATTTAATAAAGAAGAAAATCTATGGCACGAAGTCGATATAAGTTTAAGAATAATGAATATCCATACTTTATGACTTGTACAGTTGTGCATTGGCTACCAGTATTTTCTAGCCCTATAGTTGCAAATATTATTATTGATAGTTTGAGGTTCTTACAGAAAGAAAATGTAGTAATTTACGCTTGGGTGATGTTGGAAAATCATATCCACTTAATTGCAAAAAGTGAAGATATGTCAAGAGATATAGCACGTTTTAAAGCTTATACAGCAAGGAAGATATTGGCTTATTTAGTGGAACGCAATGCAAAAACAATATTAGATCAATTGAGATATTACAAGATAAGTTATAAGGGCAAAGATCGGGAAATACAATTTTGGCAAGAGGGAGTACATCCACAAATGATCATTGATGAAATAATGATGTGTCAGAAAGTAGATTATATACACCAAAACCCTGTGAAAAGAGGATATGTAGATGAAACAGTACATTGGAGATATAGCAGTGCAAGGGATTATTTGGGATACGTGGGTTTGATTGATGTGTGTATAGATTGGAATCAGTGATTTATTTATATCATCAACCAATTTGGCATTCCACCGTACAACGGTGGAACGAGACAATAAAACTGCTTCAAGCTGAGAAAACACCTGAGTTGATGAGCTATATGGATCAGATTTCAGGTGTAGTGAACTATGTGAATCAGACTTTTTCACTGTTTAGTGAAGTGGAAAAGGTTAGACCGAAGAAATTGCTTTGCAATAAAAAGGATAAGACATGAAAATATCACATAAAATAATTATTAGTGGTTTTTTGATATTTCTAGCCTATTTAGTAGTTAGACTTATTATTTGGCAGTATGAAGAATACAATGAAAGAAGAGATTATTGCACGGCAGAAGGAAAATTTTTAACCGTTGACGAAAAGTTAAAAAATATACGTGTAAATTTCATTGTATATTATTTGAAAGACTGGTCTAAACATTATGCAGGTCATAAGTTTAGCACTATTGGAATATCTAAATATGATCTATCAGATGAAGAAAAAATCATCGATTTAATGACACAAGCTGATTTTAATAAATCTTGGATAGAAAATCTAGGTGTTATCGCCACTGGTTCAATTCCTGAATATATTAATAGACGTTCTTGTTTGCGGAAGAATCATCCTAGGGGTTGCCATGATGATATTGGTAAATCTTATAATGGTTTGATGACGCTATGGAATGATGACAATAGTATTAATATCGAATATTTAAAAAAATTACCTCAAAATTATTCTATGATTATGGATGGGGGGTATATTTATTCACTCTCAACACTGCAAAAAATTGATGAGAAGCATTATCAAATGTCAAGCTATAGCATAGATCAGAGATGCTGTGATCAAGAATCAATCAAAAGGAGAATGCCATTTGTGGGTAGTAATCTTACGAGTGATCCAGAAAAATATACTGCATATCGTCGTGGAGAAATTGGTATTACACCAGAGCCTGAATTACGTTTAGATCAAATTGATGGTGAGATAATTGATGACTTTTATGTATCAGATTTATATGCTGATGCATTGTTGGATCAACCCCAGCAAGTACAAAAATATGGACTACTTTGGAGTGCTGGTGGTTTAAGAGACTGGCAACCATCTATGCGGAAATTAAAGGTCACAGCATGTGGCAATATTGTAGAAGTAAAGTAATTATTAATCTAATTGCCTCGTTCCACCGTTGCACGGTGGAATGCCAAACAGGTTTATATTGCCTCGTTCCACCCCTTGCGAAGTACACTTCTCAGGTGTAATCTTGCGGAATCATATTCCTCATAGTTGTTTTTTATACCTAGAGAAAAATCAGTAAAAGAATATACTTATTGATTCCAATCTATACACACATCAATCAAACCCAATAAGTCAGCATAATTTCTCGCACTACTATAATGCCAATGAATCGCTTCATCGATATGTAATGGTCTAATGAAATCAGACATCGAGCAGAGCTAAAAAAGCACCCATGATTCGGGTGCTTTTTTTAAATCCATTTTTTCCAGCGGAAGTACACCATTGGCAGTACTAAAAATGCCATCACAATCGCAATGACGATCATAAAACTAATACTGCCATGCGCAAAAGGCAGTACATCGGTATTCATGCCATAAATACTGGCAATGAGCATTGGTGGCGCGAGCATACTTGGTAATATCGAGAAGCGACGAATGGTATCGTTCTGTTCGGTGTTAATGAAGCCCGAGGTGGTGTCGAGTAAGAAGCGCACTTTTTGGAATAAGAACGCATCATGTTCAACCAAAGAACGTACGTCTTCACTCAATTCTCGAATATCAACATCGTAAATATGACTGCCCAACGCACGTGGACGCGACAAAAAAGTCAGCACACGACGTAAATCAATCAAACACAGTTGCGCTTTTCCAAGGACATCTTCCTGTTGTGCCAAGCGGGTAATCATGTCATCTAAATCGAGCACTTCTTCACGATGATGATTGTTCAGCACTTCGGTGGAATAGCGCTCTAAATCTTTGTGGATGTCTTCTAAAATATCCGCCAGTTCATCCAGTTTGGCTTCCAGTAAGCCGAGTAAAATCCAAGTCGGATCTTTATAGTCCATGTCGTAGTCATTGCGCCGTGCACGGGCACGAAATGCCCGAAACGCCACCAATTTTTCACCACGCATGGTAAACAAGCGGTCTTTATGTAAAATAAAGGCGACGGTTTGTACCATCGCTAGCATGTGTGAGGATTCTTCAGTGTCGCCATCGACCTGATAATTTTTGTTTTTAGTTAAAAAATAGGTGCTGATGTGCAAAATACTATCGTCATCGCGGTAAAATCGCGCCGATGATGAAATGTCTTCCAGTGATTTGAGCGTGGGTAGGCTACGTTCATAGGCATCGAGCACCCATTGTTGTTCTTCTTGCGAGGGCGCAATCAGGTCAATCCACACCATGTCTTGGTGCAGGTCGAAACCACCATTGATGGTTGCATCTTCAAGACTACCGCGCTCTGTGGCATAAAAGGCTTCTAGCATGTCTTTTTTCCTCGCGCAGTCCGTGGCAACTTGGTTCAGGTTAAACCGAGTCTGGGGTATTTTAGACAATGCTGAAGCGAAAAAACACTTGCCTAAATACTATTTTGTTAAAAAATTAGCTGTCTAGTTTAGCTTAAGCGCATGACAGTTCTATAAAACCAATTTAATGCGCTGAATTTATACATGTTTCACTGTTTTGACTCTGTGTAGTTATAGCAGAATTATCGCCTGTAGGGGGCAAAATTGAACACCATTACCGTTGCTGCCGCTGTTATTTTAAATTCACAACATCAATTGCTGTTGGTGCGTAAACACAACACGCAAGTGTTTATGCAAGTGGGCGGTAAATTAGAAGTCAATGAAGCCCCTGAACATGCTATGCAGCGGGAAATTTTAGAAGAAATAGGCTGTGAGTCTGACATCATTCAGTATCTTGGGCGTTTTGAAACAGCCACCGCCAATGAGCCAGACCATCGCCTTGTGAGTTATGTATATGTGGTGGAGCTGAAGCAAAGCCCGCAAATAGCAGCGGAAATAGCCGAGCTGAAATGGATAGATTTAGATGACCAAAGCGGCTTACTGGCGCCGCTTACCACCGAGGTGGTGATTCCATGGTGTCTACGACATCTGTCGCTGGCGTGAGTGATTGTGCGGGTGCAGCGGCAAGGCAGATGGAATAGACTTGTTGGCAACCGAGTTGCTGAGTTAAGACTTGTGATAGTGCGGCAATGGAACTGCCTGTCGTGACCACATCATCCACAATCAACACTTTACGATAACGAATGTGGTTGGGTGGTTTAGCAATAAATTGCTGTTCAATATTTTCCAGTCGTTCAAGGCGGCTGAAGCCTTTTTGTGAATGTTGCGCTAAGCGTTGAATCGGTTGCCACAGTGGCACATTTAGACTTTTGCTTAGTGCTTTAGCCAGTAATAAACTTTGATTAAAACCACGTTGCAGCAGTCGATCAGTCGAAATTGGCATGGGTACAATAGCTTGTACTTTGGGTAATTTCAGTTGTAATAGCATGCCGTTCAAGAGTCGTTGATGATGCAGCTTTTGCTCATATTTGAATTGTTGAATTAGGCGGTTGATGGGGTAGTCATAATGACACGCCACCAACACGTGTTGTTGGTGTCTTTCGATGCTTTGTTTTAACCACGGCAGTTGCTGCCAACAGTGGGCGCAGACCCCAAACTGCTGCGTTCTGCCAATGTGACATAAGCTGCACGGGCTAAGTCGATCAAACCATTGCTGTGCTTGACTGCTGATAGAACTAAACATAGGCGTAGCGTGGCGCTTTGGGTAGCCAGCGTTTCAGCAAACCATCGGCGTGTTGTGGGTAATTATGTAACAGCTCATTGGCAACTGTATGGGCTTGCTCAAGCAAATGACTGTCACGTTCTAGGCGTGCCACCCGAAAGCCCATATCGCCAGTTTGTTTGGTACCGAGTAATTCCCCTGGTCCACGTATTTCTAAATCCTTTTCGGCAATCACAAAACCATCATTACTGTCACGTAAAATTGACAGCCGTTCCTGACCATTTTGCGACAACGGCAGTTTATACAATAAGGCACAGAAACTGGCAGTGGCACCACGCCCGACGCGACCACGTAATTGATGCAATTGCGACAGCCCTAAACGCTCGGCATTTTCAATGACCATAATGGAGGCATTCGGCACATCGACCCCGACTTCAATCACGGTGGTGGCAATCAGCAGTTGCAATTGATTGTTTTTAAAGGCTTGCATCACTGTTTGTTTGTCATCGGCTTTCATTTTGCCATGTACCAAACCAATATTCAGCTCGGGAAAGCGTTCACGCATTTCCTGATAAGTGGCTTCTGCGGCTTGTGCATCCAACGTTTCCGACTGTTCCACCAGTGTGCAGACCCAATAGGCTTGCTTGCCCTCAGTACAATTGCTGACGATGCGTTGCAGCACTTGTTCTCGCCGCTCCAATGGAATGGTCACGGTTTGAATAGGGGTACGCCCTGGGGGCAGTTCATCAATCACTGAGGTGTCCAAATCGCCATAGGCACTCATTGCCAATGTGCGTGGAATGGGGGTTGCGGTCATCACCAATTGATGCGGAGTAAATTGGTCGGCGCCTTTATTGCGTAAGGCTAAGCGTTGATCGACCCCAAAACGATGCTGCTCATCAATAATCACCAAACCTAGTTTAGAAAATTCTATGCTGTCTTGAAATAGGGCGTGGGTACCGATAATGAGTTGTGCATGACCTGCTTTAATTTGTTGCTCGGCTTGAGTTCGTGCCTTACCTTTTTGTTTGCCTGACAGCCATGCGACTTGAATACCTAAAGGTTCAAACCAGCGTTTAAAGTTTAAATAATGCTGCTCGGCTAAAATTTCCGTTGGTGCCATCAGCGCCACTTGCCAGCCGGCTTCTAAGGCATGACAGGCGGCGACTGCTGCGACCAAAGTTTTACCTGCACCGACATCGCCTTGTAGCAAACGCAGCATCGGCTGCTCTTGTTTGAGGTCGTGCAAAATTTCCTTAGAAACACGTTTTTGTGCAGCGGTCATTGCAAAGGGTAGTGTGCTTAATAGTTGTTTGGCTAAAACTTTACTGCTGCTAAAACGTGGTGCGGCAATTTGCCGAATATACGCTCGCCGTGTCAGTAAGCTGATTTGATGTGCCACTAGTTCTTCAAAAATCAGGCGTTGTTGTGCAGGATGCGAACCTTGATTGAGCTGCAGCATGTTGGCATCGGTGGGTGGTTCGTGGATGTAATGCAGCGCCTGTTTGAGCGCATAGCCATTGCTGAATTGGCTGGGTAGCAGCTCAGTTAAACGATCGCTATGTTGTGCCAAGGCTTGGCGTACATAGTCACGTAATTTGGCTTGGCTTAAACCTTCGGTGCTGGGGTAGATTGCAGTCAGTTGGGTTTTTGGTAATGGTGTGTGTTGTAAAATAACTTGTATTTCTGGATGATACAGCTCTAAACCGCGTGCGCCGACTCTCACTTCACCAAAAATCCGTAAGCGTTGCCCAATTTTAATACGATCGGTTAAGCCTTTATAAATATGATAAAAGCGTAAAGTCACTTTGCCATAATCATCTTGAACCAAGGCGGCAAGCGATTTCTTTTTACCTGCAGGGAAATCGACTGAACGTACTTCACCTTCGAGCAAATAGCTGCGCCCAACCATGAGCTGATTCATGGGGATGATCGTGCTACGATCTTCATAGTCACGTGGCAGATGAAATAGCAAATCATCTGTGTTAAAAATATCAAGCTTTTCGAGTAGGCTCGCTGCGGCGCTACCGACGCCTTGCAATTGCTGGACTGAAGTCATTTCTGCTCAAGGGTATGTATGCATATTTTATTTATAGGTTATGGAAAAACAGCTCGGCGTGTGGCGAAACACTTATTTGAGCAAGGTCATCACCTTAGCACAATTAGCCGCAGTGCCAAAACAGATTGTTATGCTCAGCATTATACGCAAAATATTGCGCAGCTCGATTTAAGCATGTTGCCGCCGATAGATGTCGTGTATGTGCTGCTTGCGCCGTCACAAACTGGATTAGAGGCGTATCAACAAACCTATGTCGAGAGTATTGTGCCTATTGTGCAAGCACTGCAAGCGCATCCTGTGCAACGCATCATCGTGGTGTCATCTACCCGTGTGTATGGTGAACATGCAGGCGAGCGCATAGATGATGAATCCATCATTCAACCTGCTGATGCACAAGGGCAGATTTTGCGTAACATGGAGCTGTTGTGGCAGGATTATTATCCACAGCAGAGTATTATTGTACGCCCGACAGGGATTTATGGCACATCTATTCTCCGTTTAAAACGCCTTGCAGAGCAAACCCAAAGCTATGCCAATATTCATTATACCAACCGCATACATATAGATGATTTAGCACGGTTTTTGGCTGTATTGGCGGATGTGCCTGATCCCGCAGTTAGTTATATCGTCAGCAACAATCAGCCTGTGCCCATGCATGAAATACTACTGTGGTTACAGCAGCAACTGCATTTACCAGCATTAACTTTGGCATCGACACAGCTCACAGGTAAACAAATTTATGCCACCCGCATGCGTGCAACCGGCTTTGAGTGTGAGCATGTCATTTGCTTTAATGACTATGCTGCGCTGTTAGTCGAACATGGTAATGCAACATAATGCGTGTACACTACAGCGGAATTTAGCAAGAGTGCTGAATGTTGGGCATTTAATGACTCAACACATAACTACCTGAATGGTGCACTTGGATTGCAGGAAGCATAAAGGTCAAGTATGAAAAAAATAATCTGTATGTTGTTGCTAGGACTTGGCAGCACAGCCAGTTGGTCGGCGGAACAGACGTGGTGCGTGTTTGACCCTTTAAATGCGAAGGGGGAGATTGGACACAGCCTAGAGGACATTCGTTTATTTGCGCTGCAACAGCAGGTAAAAATAAAAATTAAAAGCTTTAAGCATGAAAAAGATGCCATACAGGCGTTCGATCAAAAGCAATGTTCTGGTTTGGCGGCATCTAATTTTAATACCCATCGTTATAATCGCTTTATGGCGAGCAGCGGCGCAATTGGTCTAATCCCCAATAACCGTGTGATGTCAACCTTCCTGAAGTTGCTGAATCATCCGCAAGTTGAAAAAAGCATGGTCGGGGCAGGCTACGAAGTGCTAGGGATGATTCCTGTGGGCACGGTGTATATGATGACCGATTCCACACAGACCAATAAGGTGTCGCATTTAAAGAATAAAACCATTGCAATTTTAGACAATAATCCCCCCCACCTTGCCTTGGTACAAAGTGTTGGCGCACGGCCAGTTTATGTCGATTTTTCCAATGCAGTCGATATATTTAAGCAAAAAAAGGTCGATGTTTTAGTGGCACCGATTTATCGAATATTGCCGTATCAACTGCAAAAAGAGTTTGGTAAAAACACCCAAGTGGTAAATTTTCCAACGGCATATTTTGGCATGAATATTGTGATTCGACCACAAGCCTACCCCGCGGGTTTTGGGCATAAAATGCGCGGGTGGTTTGTGAATAATAGCAATGTTTTGACCGCGCAGGCGATGCAATGGGAAAACCATTTGCCGGCTTATCAGTGGGCGGATATTCCATACAATGAAGTGTATATGTATGACGCAATTGTCACCAAGGTGCGTAACCGTTATGTGGCATCGGGCTATTACGATGGCTTTATGGTCGAACTGATGCGCCGACTACGCTGTTTGGAAGAGCCTAAATATATCGAATGTCGGCAATAAACCACGAAAAAAATAAAGGCAACCACAGGTGCCTTTATTTTTAATTTTTCACGCCATGAGTTGCGGTCAGGTTTTTTTGATTTTCAAACGTCGTTTGGCTTGTTGCGATGCCATGGCTGCCAACGCCGTTGCCAGTTCTTCATCGCTAAAGGTGGTAATGTGCTGCAACATGTGCAAGGTGGTTTCATCGAGTACCAATTGCGCACCGGCCGCCATTTCACTGAAATTATCATCGTATTCAATTAAGTCTTGTTCATTGGTACGAATATAATTTTGTTGAGT
>SSHD01000146.1 GCA_008017255.1 Acinetobacter sp. | reverse complement strand
TGATTTTCTGAAATAACTGACAGTTGCTTACTGAGTAATAAGCCACGATCCAAAGGCGCATTGGTAATGGCAATTTTCAGTTGATTTTGTTGAAACTGTGCAAAACTATCAACATTCGGAATTTCACCCAATACCGCACGTAAGGCATCTTTTAAGGTTTCACGCCGACCAGCACTTTCAGCCACCAATAACACGGGGTGCTGTGCTTGGTCAATGTAGTGTTTGACCGCTGCAAAAGGTTGCTCTTTTTTGGCATCTACTGCGAGTTTTGGTGGCAGTTCTGCGGCTAAATTCAACACACCCGCTTTGCTTTCAAACGGTTCTGCCGATGCGATAATGCGTGGAAACTGATTTAACGCCTGCAATAACTGATTCGGCTGTACAAATAATTCTTCTGGCGCAACAATCGGCTGATCGATATTATGCCGACGATCTTCATAACGCCGTACCACGTCTTGCCAAAAACCAGTTAAATCATCTTCTACTTCAATATTTGTAATGACAACGCAATGCTGTGGTAAGTATGTCGTCAGTAGGCTTTGCGCTTCCATGAGCTTTTTATCAAAAAATAACGGCAGATAAAATTCGAGCCCTGGAGTGGCTATACCCTCTAATACATCTTGATAAATTGGATTTTTCTTCGGGTTAGCAGTTGGAAAACTTTCTGCATAACGATCTCTAAAGGTCGAGCGTCCTTCTTTTAACGGAAACTCTTTGGCAGGTAATACGGTAAAATTCTTCAGTGCTTCGGTGGTGCGTTGAGTTTCTGCATCAAAAAACTTAAGACTTTCAATTTCATCGTCAAATAAATCTATTCGAATCGGCTGCGCCTGCCCTGATGCAAAAATATCCATAATGCTGCCGCGCACGGCAAATTCACCATGATCGTACACTGTATCGACCAAGCGATAACCCGCTTGCACCAATTGTTTTTTTTGTGTTTCTAAGTCGAGTTTTTGACCAATTCGAATATCAAAGTGCTCACCCACCACCCACGAATAGGGTGCAACACGTTGCGCCAAGGTGCTGGCAGATACCAGTAAAATACCCTGCTTCGGCATATTGGAGAGAATCGCCAAGCGCTCTGACACAATATCTTGATGTGGCGATAACCGATCATAAGGCAAAATTTCCCAATCTGGGAAAATAGTCGGCTTAATACCATAAAATTCAAGTTCGCTTTCTAATTGAGCAACATGTTGATTATTTCTCGCCACTATCACATATAGCTTGGTACTTTGGCTGGCAATTTCTTTAAATAATAATGCCGCAGATGAGCCGAGTAAGCAACCAATCCAGCGTTTTTCGCCTGCTTTAAATTGTTGTAAGTTAAGTTGAGAAATTTCTTGTTGAAACATAAACATAATCGAATATTGTAGCGAGCACTATCGTTATTTTAACATGTAGTTTTTTCAGCGATATGAATTTTATTGCTTTAACTCACAATTGCATAGCTTCGGCGAGCGTTCGTGCATTTATTGCCACAGCCAAAGCAATACGATGCTTTGCTTTGCGCTAGATTATGTTATAACTAAAGTTCTCAAAAATATCGTCTATTAAGAACTTTATAGCAATGACTCAAACCGCATTACATCAATTAAAGAATTTAACCACCGTTGTAGCAGATAGTAGCGACCTCGAAGCGATTCAAAAATTTCGTCCTTTAGATGCAACCACCAATCCATCGCTGATTACTGCTGCGGCAGAACAACCCGAAAGCAAGCAACTGATTGAAGATGCCTATGCGCAAGCTAAGCAAGAAGGTTATCAATCGGATGAGCTGATTGAACGCACCATTGATATTTTGACGGTGAAATTTGGCGTTGAAATTTTAAAGCTCATTGATGGTCGTGTATCAACTGAAGTTGATGCATCACTTTCGTATAATACCGAAGCGACCATTGCCAAAGCACGAGAACTATCTGATCTGTATAAAAGTTATGGTATTGCACAATCACGTATTTTGATTAAAATTGCCTCGACTTGGGAAGGCATACAAGCCGCAAAAGTGCTAGAAGCTGAGGGCGTGCCATGTAATCTGACCTTATTATTTGGTCTACATCAAGCACAGGCCTGTGCAGATGCCAAAGTCACGCTGATTTCACCTTTTGTGGGTCGTATTTTAGATTGGTATAAAAAAGCCGAAGGCGTAGAACAATACCCGATTGAACAAGATCCGGGCGTGCTTTCAGTAAAGAAAATTTATCATTACTACAAACAACAAGGCATTCACACTCAAGTGATGGGTGCGAGTTTCCGTAGCACGGCGCAAGTGTTGGGTTTAGCAGGTTGCGACTTACTGACCATTGCCCCGAACTTATTGGCACAGTTAGAACAAGATCAGCAAACAATTACAGCCCAATTAAGTACAGCAACTGCGCAACAAGCGGAGAAAATTGCGCGTGCTGAGCAAACTAAAGCCAGTTTTAAAGCCGAACTTGAACAAGACCTCATGGCTTTCCAACTGTTACAAGGCGGAATTGATGGCTTTATAAAAGCACGTGAGCAACTCAGTCGCTTATTGCGTCAGTCTTTTGGTCTAGATGCTGAAATAAAAGCTTAATCTTTCTGTGTAATGCAAAAGGTTGTCTATGTAGGCAACCTTTTTTCATGGCAACGACTTATAGTTCTTTGACCACAACTGTACGCGCCATTTTGTCATGCCAACCTTGCTTTTTATTGTCAAAGCCAATCCAAAAGAAGCCTAAGCAAAACACCAAAGTGGATGGAATATAGCCGATATAACGAATGACAGCAGGCCCAACAGTAATATGTTCGCCAGTCATTTCATCCAATACTTTTAAGCGCAATAGGCGCTTACCCGGTGTACCTGCAAACTTGACCCAACAAAAAATATAGAAAATAGCCGCTAATAATTGCCATAGCCATTCCGATGCAGTCGTCATTTGAAACGAAGCCAGATCATTTTCCGATACGTTGCTTCCTGTACCAAAAAGCATCGCTAAAGGAATTAACACCACCACCATGATAATTGAATCAATGATGGATGCTAAAAGACGAATCCAAAACCCTGCATAAGCATATTTGTTTGACATGGTTCTCTCACATTGTTATTTAAGTCGGAAAGTGAATTGCGATACATTTTGCGATTTCAACACGGCTATTTAAGCAACGTTTTGTTTCAGCTCACGTTCAAAGAAATCCACCGTGCGCTGCCATACCAATTTGGAGTCAGGCAAACCACGACTTAAGCTACGGAAACCATGCGGCATATTGTAAATATAAGCCTCTACTCGATCGCCCAACTGCTCAATCAATTGATTACGTCTTTTAGCAGGACAATACGGATCGACCGAAGACCAATGCCCTTGTAAGATTCGAATGTCATCTAAAGACTCATTCTCTGGCACGCCTGCGCCTTCTCTGCCCAGTGAATGATGATAAATCACTGGAGCGAGCATATCGTCACGTTTTGCCATTTGTATGACATAACCACCGGTTAAGCACTGCCCGATCATACCTAAACGTTCATTACAACGTGAGTCGGCTTTAAGCGCATCTAACAAGGTATGGATTTCTTTATTTAACTCGCTATCTTCAGCATTGCTACGCCCTGCTTTGCTCACCAAGGCACGAATGCAATACTGTACTGCCGTACCACTAAATAAATTCGGCACATAAACCAACTAGCCGCGATTAGCCAAGTCTTGTGCGTCTTCACGGTACGCATCGAATATGCCAAATAACTCATGTAACAATAAAACAGCAGGTACTTGTTCTGAAGTTTGTGCAGGTGCATACACTTCGACTTCAATTTGACGTGTTGCTAAGTTGATTGTTTTTATTTCCATTTTGGTTATCTGCTTATTCAAATCGTTTCCATAGTATTTATGACAATGAAAGTTGTCAATTGCAAAAGAATGTCGTTTGACACCCTTTTGCAGTCACTCAAAAAGTTACACACTTAACAAACTATTTAAGGTTTCCTGCACATTTTTAGATTTCACTTGGCTTTGCAAAGTCTGTAACGCTTGCTGTACCTGTGCACGCTGTGGTTCGGCCAACGTGTACCAACGTGCCAGTACTTGCAATAACCGCGAACCTAAAATTGGATTTTTTTCATCTAAATAGCTCGCCAGTTGAATAAAGTGCTCCACGCCATAACTCCATGTATTGACCGGATTGGCAGCCAAGCCACCACTGACCGAACGAATGCGGTTTGGCGTGGTTAAATCATAGTCAGCATGTTGCGTCAGCGCAGTGATGGTTTCGAACGTTGCATTTGGATTGCCCGCTTGAATGCTAAACCATTGATCTAATGACAATGCTTCATCTTTAAAGCGACTATAAAAATCATCCAGTGTCGCTTGGGCCTGCGGCGCATCGTTCCATACTAAAACACGCAATGCACCTAAACGTTCCGACATATTGCCTGTTTGCTGATATTGCACATGCGCAAGATCAAACGCAGTGTAGTCACCTTGACGCGCCAACATGCTCAACATAATATTTTTTAAGGCACGCACACCCATCGCCAAAGAAAATTCTTTTTGCAGGTCTGGGTCTAAATTTTGATAGGTTTCTAACCAAAATGCACCCATATCACGTGCTAGGCGATTCAGCACCGCTTCACGTTTTTCTCGAATCAGTTCAGGTTCATAGTCTTGATCGATACGGCTGGCTAAATAATTTTCACTCGGTACATCAAATAACCGCGATGCCAACAACGGATCTTTCTGCACCAATTCAGGCAAAGTGTTTTTAATCGCCTGAATATAGGCATCGGCCTTGTGGTCTTCGAGTAAGATGCGCTCGAGCAAAGTTTGCGTGGCCTGCCACTGGTTAAAGCCATTGCTTTCATGTTGAATTAAAAAGGCTAAATCATCATTGGAATAATCAAATACCAAATTGACTGGTGCGGAAAAATTACGTAACAAAGACGCTACAGGTTGCGCTGTGATGCCCGTAAACTCAATGCTTGCGGCATCGCTGTCAAATAAATACACGCCATCTTGCACGCCATTTTCAACCAAGTCGTCACTTTGCAAAGCGTACTGTTCACCTGTTTGAGCATTGAACAACGCCAAAGCAATTGGAATCGGCACTGCGGTTAAATTTGGATATTTCGAATGTGCTTTTAGGCTTTGCTTAAAGCTCAAACGATAGGTTTGTGTAGCTGCGTCATATTCACCTTTGGCTTCTAGTTTTGGCGTACCCGGTTGGTTATACCACGTTAAGAAGTGAGATAAATCTACCGCCGAGCCTGCGCTAAGTGCTGCCACCCAATCTTCAACCGTCACTGCTTGACCATCATGGCGGCGAAAATATTCATCTGTGCCCTGACGGTATTTCTGTTTGCCTAATAAAGTCGCCATCATGCGGTTAATTTCCGCACCTTTTTCATACACAGTGGCAGTATAAAAATTATTAATTTCTACAAAATGGTCTGGGCGTGGTGGATGCGACAACGGTCCTGAATCTTCAGGAAATTGGTGTGATTTTAATACTGCGACATCATCAATGCGTTGTACCGCAGCCGATTGTAAATCTTCTGAGAACGATTGATCACGATATACCGTCAAGCCTTCTTTTAAACACAACTGGAACCAATCACGACAAGTAATACGGTTGCCCGTCCAGTTATGAAAATACTCATGCGCAATGACCGACTGCACTCGCATAATCGCCGCATCGGTGGTGTATTCTTCATCGGCAAGTACACAAGAGGTATTAAAGATATTTAAACCTTTATTTTCCATTGCGCCCATATTGAACTGACTGGTCGCAACAATCATGTAATTATCAAGATCATACGCCAGACCGTAATGTTCTTCATCCCAACGCATAGAATGCTTTAGCGCTTCCATGGCAATGTGGCATTTTGGAATGTCGTTCTCTACTGCATAAATTTCTAGCGCAACGTCACGACCTTCCGAAGTGGTGTAACGGTCTTTTAGCACCGCCAAATTGCCAATCACACAGGCAAATAAATAGCTTGGTTTTTGGGTTGGGTCTTGCCAAATGGCAAAGTGGCGATTTGCGTCCACTTCACCCGTTTCGAGTAAATTACCATTGGCAAGCAGCACAGGATATTTTTTATCGGCTTCAACACGGGTGGTAAATACCGACAAAACATCTGGACGATCTGGATAAAAAGTGATTTTACGAAAACCCTCAGGTTCATTTTGGGTAACAAAAATATCGCCCGCTTGATACAAACCTTCAAGTTGTGTGTTGGATTCGGGGTGAATCAGTACTTGGGTTTTTATAATGGCTTGATCTGGTGCAGCAACGATCACTAATTGTTCACTGTCGAGTTGATATTGTGTTGCATCTTGGCTTTGACCATTCAACTGAATCGACTTCAGTTCTATATCA
>SSHD01000037.1 GCA_008017255.1 Acinetobacter sp. | reverse complement strand
CACTAAGAGGGGATTTTTTGAATCAAACTACAGCATTAAAGCGCTGCAATCTGATCCATATTCGCTTTAATCTTCACTAACTGATCTGCAAACTCAGCCAATTTCACTTTTTCACCTTCAACTACAGCCGCAGGTGCTTTCGCTACGAAACCTTCATTTGCCAATTTTCCTGCAATTTGGTCATGCTGCTTTTGTACTTTATCAAAGTCTTTTTGCAAACGTCCCAGCTCCGCTTTCGGGTCAATCAAGCCTTTCATTGGAACGAATACAGACACGTGACCCACAACACTCGATGAAGACAATGGTGGTTGCTCAGCATCCGTTAAGAAAGTAATACTTTCCACTTTTGCTAATGCTTTAACCAAGGGTTCAATACGTGCAATCTGTGCTTTCTCGCTTTCCGTGGTGTTTTGCAACAATACAGGCAATAAACGTGCATTACCTAAGCCCATTTCACCACGGATATTACGCACTGCACCAATTAAACCTTGTAGCCATTGCATGTCTGCTTCGGCCTGATCGTTAATTTTTGCTGTGTCCGCAACAGGGTAGGCGGCAGTCATGATGGTATCGCCGCCCAAGCCGATTTTCGGTGCAAGGGTTTGCCAAATTTCTTCGGTCAAATACGGCATGATTGGGTGAGCAAGACGTAAAGATGCTTCCATTACCGCCAGTAGCACACGACGAACTTCAGCTTTGCGCTCCTCAGCCACATTTTCATCATTCAATACTGGCTTGGTCAGTTCGACATACCAGTCACAGTATTCATTCCAAATAAACTCGTAAATCGCTTGCGCCGCCAAGTCTAAACGATACGTTGCAAAGGCTTGTTGAACCGCAGCTTCGGCTTTTTGTAAACGGCTCACGATCCACTGTTCAGGAAGTTCCCACAGTTCAGGGCGTGCAGCTTGACCTACAGTCTGACCTTCTACGTTCATCATTACAAAGCGGGTACCGTTCCAAATTTTATTGGCAAAGTTACGGTAGCCTTCAACACGCTTCATATCGAATTTAATGTCACGACCCGTATTGGCAAGCGCGCAGAAGGTAAAACGAACGGCATCTGTACCGTAGGCTTGTATGCCCTCTGGGAATTCTTTACGGGTGGATTTTTCAATTTTCGCCGCTTGTTTCGGGTTCATTAAACCTGTGGTACGTTTTTGTACCAAAGTTTCAAGGTCTACACCGTCTATCAAGTCTAAAGGGTCAAGTACGTTGCCCTTAGACTTCGACATTTTCTGACCTTCGCCATCGCGCACCAAACCATGTACATACACGGTTTTAAATGGGACTTGCGGCGTACCATCTTTATTCTTCATAAAGTGCATGGTCATCATAATCATGCGGGCAACCCAGAAGAAAATGATGTCAAAACCAGTTACTAATACATCGGTCGGGTGGAAAGTCTTGAGAAAATAGTTTTCCGCATCTTTTGCTGCATCGCCAGTCCAATCTAAAGTGGAGAATGTCCACAGGGCAGAGGAAAACCACGTGTCCAACACGTCTTCGTCTTGGTTAAGTTGAACATCGGCAGCAATAGCATATTCAGCACGTACTTCGGCTTCATCACGACCCACATAGACATTGCCATTTGCATCGTACCAAGCAGGAATGCGATGTCCCCACCACAGTTGACGTGAAATACACCAGTCTTGAATGTTGTTCATCCACGCCATGTACATGTTGCTGTATTGTTCTGGCACGAACTTGATGCGACCATCTTGCACCGCTTCAATCGCAGGCTGCGCCAATGGTGCAATTTTCACATACCATTGATCGGTGAGTAGCGGCTCAACAATCACCCCCGAACGGTCGCCTCGAGGTGCTTTTAAGTCATAAGGTTGGATTTGCTCTAACCACCCCTCGTTTTCTGCTTGTTCGACTAATTTTTTACGCGCAGCAAAACGCTCTAAACCGATGTAATCGGCAGGGGCCGTAATGGTTTTAGAAATTTGTTCGCCAGCTTTGGCTATGTACTCAAACTCTGCCAAAACTTCGGCATTTTTGTTGAAAATATTGATGATTGGGAGTTCACAACGCTTACCCACTTCATAGTCGTTAAAGTCATGCGCAGGGGTGATTTTGACACAGCCAGTACCAAAGTCTTTTTCCACATATTCATCGGCAACTACAGGTACTAGGCGACCAGAAATTGGCAACACGATATTTTTACCGACCAAGTGCGCATAGCGTTCATCTTCAGGATGTACCGCCACAGCCGAGTCACCAAGTAAGGTTTCAGGGCGAGTCGTGGCAACCACTAAATAGTCTTTGCCATCTTTGGTTTTGAGTGATTTATCTTCAAAGAAATATTTGAAATGCCACAGCGAACCTTGTTCTTCAACCGATTCTACTTCGAGGTCCGACAGCGCTGTTTGTAATTTTGGATCCCAATTCACCAAGCGTTTGCCACGGTAAATCAAGCCATCTTTATGCAAACGCACAAACACTTCTTTTACGGCGTTAGATAAACCATCATCCATAGTAAAGCGTTCACGTGACCAATCGACACTTGAACCTAAACGGCGAATTTGGTTGGTAATATTTCCGCCAGATTGTTCTTTCCATTGCCAAATTTTTTCAATGAATTTTTCCCGACCTAAGTCGTGACGGCTAATGTCTTGTGCCGCAAGTTGACGCTCGACCACCATTTGTGTGGCAATACCTGCGTGGTCTGTGCCCGGTTGCCACAGGGTATTTTTGCCCATCATACGGTTATAGCGCGTTAGGGCATCCATAATGGCATTGTTAAAACCATGCCCCATGTGCAAGCTCCCCGTGACGTTCGGCGGCGGAATCATAATACAAAATGAATCACCTTGTTGGGATGGCTTGAAGTAGCCGTTTTGTTCCCAAGTTTGGTACCATTTTCTTTCGATTTCGGTCGGATCGTACGTGGTGGCAATATTTTGTGCAGATTGAGCGTCAGTCATAAGAATAGAAGATTAAAATTGAATAAAAAATTGGCTCTATTGTAGCAAAAAACCATAAAAAATCTTATCAAAAAAGTTGATGCATGGCGGGTGAGTGGCTGCATTAATTTGTTTATGCGAATTTTTCATGTCGATTGCAGTAAGAATATGATAAATTCAGCGAACAGATCGCCGATAATTAAAACAATATAGGCTGAATGGAATCATAGTGGTTTGTTTAACAAGCTGTTATTTAAAGGAACTAAAAATTAGGGTTATGAAAATGAAAACCGATATTTTTTTAAATATTCATGCGGATATCTACGCACGTTTTACACATATTCGCACCCAGCTTGTGCAAGGCAGTAAAGAAAGCCAAGCCAGTGCTTTAGGTGAAGTGCTGTCGGAAATTTCCTGTGAAATCATCGAACAAGTGTTTATGGTGTTACTCAAAGCCCCACAACATGCACATCATCATAGTGAATCAGAAAAAGTGGTGCAGCAAATTTTAGAAGCGATTCGCAAATATTTGCCGTGGTCAGTGTCGTTTTTGGGCAATGAGCGTTTGTTGCCTTTGGTGGAATATTTGTCGGGCACCATTCAAATTGAAGACCAATCCATTTACATGACTTATCCTATTTCTAAGCAATTGGCAGAGCAAGTGCAAAACGCAAGCTTAAAACTGGGTGAAGGTGATGTGCATGAAATTCCAAAAGCGTTAAAATTGCTTACAGAAGTGATTGATGTTGGGGTAACGCATTTAATGCGTGAGCCGAAAAAAAGTTTAAAATTTAATTTTGTGGTCGATAAAACCCTAAATGGTGTGATTAATATGACCACGCATTTGGGTTATAAACGCTTAGAAAAATTGGGTTCGCAGCTCGATCACAAAGCCGCCATCAATTATATTGATTATTTCTTACAGTTTATGCGTCATCAAGCATAGGTAGGGTTCACATGGCTAAGCTCAAAAGTCTAGACAATAAAGTAGTATGGATCACTGGCGCGTCGTCAGGCTTGGGCAAGGCTTTGGCGCAAGAATGTGCGTTGCAAGGCGCACAGGTGATTTTAAGCGCACGCCGTTATACCGAACTGGAAGCGGTGCGGGTGGGTTTGTTTAAACCAGAACGACATGTGTCGATCGCGGTGGATATAACCGATGAAGCGCAAGTTCGGCAGGTCTATGAGCAAATCATGGCTTGTAAAGGGCAGATTGATTGGTTGGTGAATAATGCAGGTTTAAGCCAACGTGCCTTAATTGCCGACACCACCATGCAAACTGAACGTGCCATTATGGAAGTGGATTATTTTTCCCAAGTGTTTATCACCAAAACCGTATTGCCAAGCATGCTCAAACAACAGTCGGGGCGGGTGGTGTTTGTGTCTAGTGTGGCAGGATTATTGGGCACACAATATCGCGCCAGTTATTCGGCAGCCAAAGCCGCCATTCATATATGGGCCAACAGCTTACGTGCAGAAGTTGCCCAAGCTGGTATTGCGGTGTCGGTGGTTTTCCCTGGTTTTGTGAATACCGATGTGTCATTAAATGCCCTAAATGGTGAAGGTAAACCACAGGGCTATCACGACGTTGCAACCGAAAATGGCTTGGCTGCCGATGTGTTTGCTGAACGTGTGGTGGCTTCGCTCATGGCGAATGAAGAATACATCGTGGTCGGTGGTAAAAAAGAGCACTTGGGGGTTTTGGTGTCACGCCTGTCGCCGAGCTTAATGTATAAAATGATTCGTAAAATGAAGGTGAAGTAATTTCATCGGGGTTTTGGTTTTTCGGTTTTTAAGTCACTCATTTGAGTGACTTTGTTTTGAGTAGATATAAAAAACTAAGCATCATTTTTGTGGTATTGGCGTTCATGGTGAGCGCTACGGCAAATCAGCAGCTATTTGCAAATACAAGCGACTAAAACGAATCATTATTTCGATATACAGTTGCGTGATCGCATTAGCAATTATGACATGTCAGGTACGCTCGACAAGTGCGGCAAAGTACAGCGCATATCCACCCGACAGAGTTTCATGCTTAAATTTGATGGTCAGCCATATCAAATCCCGAAAAGACATATAGAGCAGTACGCTGACTGAATGGTTTATTTTAGAAAAAATAACAAAATCGTAGTTAAACGTCTCTCTTGTTGATCGCCGTGCCATAGGCAAACACTTCAACCATGCCGCCTTGCATGCCCATCTCCGTAGTGGCAAGCCGTATGCAGGCAATATGCGTAGCGCCATGTTTTTCTGCTTCAAGTTTTAAACGCACAATGGCTTCACGGCGGGCACGTTCAACTACGCTTTCATAACTGGTGAGTCTACCGCCAAAAAAGTTCTGAATATTTGCCAGTACAAATTTAAAATAATCGTGCGAAATCACCACATTGCTGCTAATCATTTGCCCAGATTGTTCAAAACTGACTTTACGCAAATTACCGACCGTTATGTAAGCAAGGCGTTTTTCGTTTTGCTCTAGTTCCGCCAAGTGTTTAGTTTCGTTATAGCGACCAAAACCAAAGCCTAGACTAAACAACACTGCAAATATCAGCAGTTGGAAAATTAAACCGTCCATGATTTAACCTTGAGTCGGAAATGGGTCGGGGAGTTTGGGGGTAAGGGGCTCAACTCGAACGGCTGTGCCGTACACAAATAATTCTGAAGCACCTTGAGCAATATTCGAGGTCGAAAAGCGAATCCCGACAATGGCATTGGCACCTAAGCGGTGTGCTTTTTGAATCATACGGTTCATGGCTTCTTGACGTGATTCTTCTAGTAGTTCGGTATAGGCAGTCAGTTCGCCACCAACAATATTTTTTAGACCAGCTAATAGGTCGCGTCCAACATTCTTACTACGAACGGTGCTGCCGTAGACCACATCGAGCTGTTGGGAAATGGTGTGACCCGGAACAGATTCAAGATTACTTAAAAGCATAATGCAGATATTCAATGGATTTGATTGTATTTGAAGATAGGAAAAACACCGTCAAAAAGCAATAAAAAAAGCCCACCGTAGTGAGCTTTTTGGGCTAAAACCGTTACTTGGCGGTTTTGTCGTATTTTAAATCGGCAGAAGACGGTTGTTGCACCACTTGATCGGCAGTGTTGGCTTTCACCCCACCGCCAAGTGTTTTGTACAATTCCACTTGGTTGTTAAGATTGGCTTGTTGCAAAATCAATAAGCCTTGCTCAGAAGCATAAGCCGAACGTTGTGCATCCAATACGGTCAAATAATTATCAATACCAGCACGGAAGCGGGCATTAGATAGTTTATAGGTGGTATTGGTGGCTTCAACCAAACGGCGCTGTGCGCTTAGGCGGTCGCCAATATTGGCGCGGGTTGCTAGAGCGTCATTCACTTCACGAAAAGCCGATTGAACTGATTTTTCATAATTTGCCAGTGCAATGCTCTGATCGGTTTCAGAAATTTTGAGATTGGCTTTGCGTGTGCCCCAGTCAAAAATAGGCATGTTGATGCTCGGTCCAATTGACCATAAGGCATTGCCAGATTTAAATAAATCGCTTAAATCGGTAGAGGCATAACCTGCTGAACCTGTCAGGCTAATGGTCGGGAATAACTGTGCTTTGGCAGCACCGATATTCGCCCCCGCAGCACTGAGTCGATATTCAGCTGCTTTTACATCTGGTCGATTATTTAACAAATCGCTTGGTAAACCTGCACCCAACACACCTTGTTTGGTAATGCTAGTGACTTGTTGTTGTGGCAATAAGTTTTCTGGCACGGCTTGACCAACCAACAAGTTCAACAAGTTTTGTGCTTGCGCAACTTGGGTTTTGTAGTTGGCAACATCGTTACGTGCCGTTTCAACCGAAATTTGTGCCTGTCGTACTGGAATTTCACTATCAATACCGACATCAAAGCGTTTTTTGTTGAGGTTAAACGCATCTTGTTGGGTCTTGAGGGTTTGATTCGCCAGTTTTAATTGTGCATTGGCATAAGCGTAATTTAACCAAACCTGTGTCACTTGTGAAATTAAGCTAATTTGCGTGGCATCACGTGAGCTTTGCGTGGCTAAATAACTGTCTAAAGCGGCATCTTTTAAGCTACGCACTCGGCCCCAAAAATCTAACTCATAAGCAGTTAAGCCTAAACCCACTTGATAGGTTGAATAGGGATTATTTGGGTCACGGGTAGGGCTAACTTGACGTACCGCACTGCCACTGGCACCAATGGTCGGTAATTGGTTGTTTTCCGAAATTTGATATTGTTGCTGAGCTTTTTGGATATTTAACGCAGCGCTACGCAAATCTCGGTTATTGGCAAGAGCTAGGTCAAGCACTTGCACTAAACGTGGGTCGGCAAAGAAGTCTTTGTAACCTTGTGCAGCTATAGATTGACCCGCAGTTGCATAAAAAGCATAGCTTGCAGGAATATCGGTATTTACACCCGGTTGTGGACCGCGCATGCTTTGGCAAGCCGCCAAAGAAAGCGCAAGGGCAGAAAGTGCCAGTCCACGACCAGACAGGGACCATACAGTTTGCATCACAATCAATGCTCCTGAGTAGTTGTAGTTGAAGTTTTAGCTTTGTACTTAAACAGGGTACGTACAATGACATAGAACACTGGAATAAAGAAGATACCCAATAGTGTTGATGTCATCACACCGCCAATGACACCATAACCGACCGAATGCTGACTGTTTGCACCTGCACCTGCCGAAATTGCCAATGGCAGTACACCAAAACCAAAGGCGAGGGTCGTCATAATGATTGGGCGTAAACGCATTTTTGCGGCATGTAGTGTGGCATCAATCAATTCTTCACCAGCCTCTTGCAAGTCTTTGGCAAATTCAACAATCAAAATCGCATTTTTCGCCGATAGACCAATCACCGTTACCAGTGCGACTTGGAAGTAAATATTGTTGGTTAGATTTGGATCATCACCCAGTGCCATACCCAAATAGGTCAGACCGACTGTACCAATAATACCCAATGGCACCACCAGTAACACAGAGAATGGTACAGACCAGCTTTCATACAAGGCTGCCAAACATAAGAACACGATCAACAATGACAAAGCATAAAGCGCAATGGTTTGACTGCCCGATTCTTTTTCTTCGAGTGACAAACCTGTCCACTCAAAGTCAAAACCTGACATGCCCATTTCAGGCAATTTGTTAATCAACCCTTCCATAATTTGCAAGGCTTCACCAGTACTGACACCCGCTGCAGGCGCACCCTGAATATTGACTGATGAAATACCGTTATAGCGCTCTAGACGTGGTGAACCATAGGTCCATTGTCCAGTTGCAAAGGCTGAAAACGGAATCATTTGTCCTTTGTTGTTGCGGACATGCCACTGGTCTAAGTCTTCAGGCATCATACGGGAAGCAGATTTACCTTGCACATAGACTTTTTTCACCCGACCACGATCGACGAAGTCATTGATATACGAGCCACTCCACGCCATACCCATGGTGTTATTAATTTCCGCGAAACTAATGCCGAGAGCACCTGCCTGAGCTTGATCGATATGAATGGTGTATTGCGGGGTATCTTCTTGACCGTTCGGACGCACGCCAGTTAAGCGTTTGTCTTGAGATGCCATGCCTAAAATTGCATTACGAGCAGCCATCAATTGTTCATGGCTTTGACCACTTGCGGCTTTTAACTGCAAATTGAAACCAGAGGCAATCCCTAACTCAGGCATTGCTGGTAATTGAATTGGGAAGATATAAGCTGCATCTTTTATCGTCATATTTAATGGCATAGCACGTTGGATAATTGCGCCAATTTGCGACTCAGGTGTGGTACGTTCTTTCCAATCTTTTAAGCGAACAAAACCAATCCCCGCATTTTGAGCGACCCCAGTAAACGAAAAGCCAGCAACTGTAAAGATTGATGCGACATGCTTTTCTTCTTGCTTGAGATAGTGCTCAGTCAGTGCAGTATTGGCTGCAATGGTACGCTCTAATGAGGCATTTGGTGGTAATTGCACCAAACTAATAATTACTCCTTGGTCTTCGTCAGGTAAGAAGCCAGAAGGTAGTTTTTGGAAACCAACGAATAATAAACCACAGATCGCTACAAAACCAATGATAGGAATAATCAGACGTTTCACCAAGACCGCACTAATGCTTTGGTAGCCATGCGATACTCGATCAAAGGAATGGTTAAACCAGCGGAAGAAGCGCGCGAAAATACCATTGTTTTCATGTTTGTTTGGATCATGTTGCTTCAACAAGGTCGCACACAGGGCTGGGGTAAAGGTCAATGCTACGAACAGCGACAGCACCATCGCAGTGACTAAGGTTAAAGAGAACTGACGATAAATGACCCCTGTTGTTCCATCAAAGAACGCCATTGGAATAAATACCGCTGCCAATATTGTGGTAATACCAATTAGCGCACCTGAAATTTGGTGCATAGATTTTTCTGTAGCAGGCACAGGCTCAAGGTGTTCTTCTACCATGACCCGTTCTACGTTTTCCACCACCACAATCGCATCATCGACCAACAGACCAATCGCCAACACCATGGCAAACATGGTCAGGGTATTGATGGTAAAGCCGAACATATTAATCACGGCAAAAGTACCGAGTACCACCACAGGTACTGCCATGGTGGGAATGATCGTGGCACGCCAGTTCTGCAAGAACAGGAACATCACAATAAATACCAACGCAATTGCTTCAAGTAGCGTATGCACGACACTGGTGATTGATACTTTTACGAAAGGCGTGGTATCAAAGGCGATATCGTCATCTAGACCTGATGGATAGTTTTGACGTAGTTCTTGTAGTTTGGCTTCTATCGCTTCGGCAGTATCCAGTGCATTGGCACCCGTCGCGAGGGTGATCGCAATACCACCAGCTGGTTTGCCATTATTTTTAGAGTCAAACATATAACTGTCTGAACCCAATTCAACTTTGGCGACATCACGAATACGAACTTGTGCACCATCGCCAGCATTTTTTAAGAAGATATTTCCAAATTGCTCAGGTGTCTGTAATAAACTTTGTGCGGTAACGGTTGCATTGAGCGTTTGCCCTTTTTGTGCAGGTGCACCACCTAACTGTCCTACCGCCACTTGTGCATTTTGCGCACGAATTGCATTGGCAACATCACTTGGGTTGAGCTGAAAACTACTCAGTTTTGCAGGGTCTAGCCAAATACGCATGGCATACGAACCACCGAAGACTTGCACACTACCCACACCTGCCACACGGCTGATTGGGTCAGAAATATTTGAGTTTACGTAATCTTTAATGTCTGAATCGGTGAGCGAGCCATCTGGTGAATAAAACGCAATAACTTGCAGGAAGCTACCGCCGCCTTTACTCACAATCACACCTTGACGCTGTACATCGGAAGGTAACAGGGCAGTTGCCGCTTGTAATTTATTTTGCACTTGCACTTGCGCAATATCTGGGTCAATCCCTTGCTCAAAGTTCACTTCAATGGTGGCTTGACCATTGCTGGCACTGTTGGAGGTAATGTAGCGCAATCCATCCAAGCCATTCATTTGTTTTTCAATAATTTGCGTTACAGTATTTTCAACTGTATCCGCAGATGCACCTGGATAGTTGGCGGTAATGGTGACTTTCGGCGGCGCAATGGTTGGATATTGCGCAATCGGCATACTGCTCAGGGTTAAGATACCCGCCAGCATAATGACTAAAGCCAACACCCATGCAAAAATCGGGCGATGAATAAAAAATTGAGCCATACGACCTACTCCTTAAGCTTCTGAAGTAGCTTTTTGTTCAGCTTTGGATGAATCGACTGGCTTGGCAGGTTCAGCTGCGGCTGGCGCTGCTTTGGCTTGCGGTTGATAAGGTTTGACTGAAACCTCTTGACCTTCTTTTACTTTGGCAATGCCATCTACAATAATTTTATCGCCAACGTTTAAACCATTGGTCACAATCCAGTTATTGCCTTGTACACCGGAAGTGGTAATTGGGCGTGATTCCACAATTCCTTTGCTATTGGCGACCATTGCAACGGCTTGACCTGTTGGTAAACGGCTGACCGCAGCTTGTGGAATTAAGTAAGCATTTGGCAAAATACCTTGCGAAATTTTAGCTGTGGCATACATGCCCGGTAATAACAAATGATTTGGATTTGAAAACACCGCACGTAAAGTGACTGTACCAGTTTCAGGGTTTACACTGGCATCAGAAAAAGCCAATTGCCCTTCAATCGGGTAGTCAGAACCATCTTCTAGGGTCAGTTTAACGCGAGTATTGTTACTGTTGTTTAAATTGCCTTGACTCATTTGTTGGCGTAAGCGTAATAGCTCTGCGCTAGATTGATTAATATCAACATAAATCGGGTCAAGTTGCTGAATAGTGGTTAAAGGCTGTGCCTGATTGGCAGTCACCAATGCCCCTGCTGTTACTGCTGAACGGCTCGATTGACCTGAAATAGGCGCACGAACGGTAGAGTAACCTAGCGTAATTTCGGCATTTTTTAATACCGCTTGCGACGCTGCTACATCGGCTTCAGCCAATAACACTTGGGCATGAATATCATCGTATTCTTGTTTAGAAATAGCGTTGCTACCGACCAATTGGCGATAACGTCCTTCTTTGATCTTTAATGCGTTTAAGTTCGCTTGTTGGCGCAATAAATTGGCACGTGCGCTATCTGCGCTGGCACGATTGGTATTGGCATCAATTTGATACAGCGCTTGACCTGCCTGTACATAACTGCCTTCAGCAAATAAACGCTGTAAAATCACACCACCAGTTTGTGGACGCACTTCAGAAATTTCATAGGCAGCGGTTCGACCCGAAAGCTGCACAGTTTGTTCGACATTTTGCGGTTGAGCAACGATGACACCGACTTCCAGAGGTGGCATTTTTTGTGCAGCAGCGCCTTGCTGCGCATCTTTAGGGTCTTTGCTACAACCAACAAGCGCAATGCTTGTTGCTAACGCGCAAGCAGTCAGGGCAGGTGCCCAAAGCTTAGCCGACTTCATTATTCCACCTCAATTTGATTTTTATCTGAAACTCATGGTTGCTAAAAAATTGTGTTGCTACAGCCCCAACCTTATTCATCCCGATGCTGCATCTGTTGCGTATTCGCCGAAGCTTGCAGCAGATGCTAGACCTGTCCATAAAACTAACCATAAAGTAAATACTAAACCGAAACAAGTTCGATACTTAGGTCACAAAAAACAGAAATACGGTCTAAAGTGATGGCACCGCGTCCAATGCAATTTACAGTTGGAGAAAATACCGCGCACCTCAAACCGAATGCTCACATTTTAATGGATTGGGTTGCTGCGTGGTTGGTCTGAAACTCTAGCAATTGCCTAGCGATACACGCCTGTCAACTGCTTAACATGCAGCAAAATTACAACCGATTGCAAAGTGTACTTGTCAGTACACTTTTGGTCAAGTGCTGAAATTTACCAAAGATTCAACTTTTTATATTTTGTTAAGTTTAGTAAAAACAAACCTAAAGGGTGGGCATCTAACTCGTCACGCACAGTCATAGGCAGAATGTGCAGTCATGTCAAATCAAACGCTATGATTGCTTGTTTTTTTGCTCATCCACTTGAATGGGTTGTTGCGGTGGCCAGAAAAAATCGCTCGGTCGGGTTAAAAAATGGGTTATGACTAATTTTGCCAACGGTTTCCACTGTACGAAGCGCACTCGGCGGGCACGTAAGGCAACAATAATGGTCAGGGTAAAACTGACAAATAAGTTGGTTAAGCCAATCATTATCACGCCGAAGAATGACACAATGATTAAACCAATATCGACGCTGTTCACGGTCAATAAACCTTGACTCAAATTGGCAGAAGCAAAGGCAATATGCCGAATATCAATCGGTAGACCTAAAATATAGCCCAGTGTGCCCATGCTGCCGAGCATCACCCCAAATAATAAATTACCTGCTATAGCGCCTAAATTGGTTTCAATATAACCAGCAAATTTATCCAGTCGTGCTTGTCCGAGCCAATCTTTTAAGCGTTGATGCTGTTTTAAGCGTGGACCAACTTTGCGGTACACCGACATATTGTCAAAATATCCAGCAATTAAGCCCGATAAAAACAAACACACCCCAGCAATGGCAGCATGTGGAATCGCCAACGAAGTAAACGGATTTAAATTGTGCAACAGCGCCGTGGCTCCGCTAGGGGTGAGTAGCGGCTCGCCCAAATAATGTTGCCATGCAATGGTAATAAGTGCGGCGGTAGGTATGGCGATAGAAATATTGCCCAAAATGGCAATAAATTGGGTGCGAATAATATTAATAATAAGCGCTGCAAGTTCTGCAACTTGGGCGGTTTTACTGCCTTTTTGTTGCTGCACCGTGGCGGCGAGTGCAGCAGCAGTCATGGCGGGTTGTTTGGTGGCCACGGTAAAATGCAACACATGAATCAGTAAAAAACCCAGTGAATAGTTCATGCTAAATAACAGCGCTTGCATTAAAGGTGCAAGAATCAAACGAGAAGAAACAATTTTCAGGCTTGCCATGGTGGCAATAATCACCCCAGCCCCCGCAGCGGCTTTATACATGCCCCAAAAACCGGCTTTATCGGTACTTACGTAGTGCTCGCCAGTTTTACTTGCGTTTTCAGTGACTTGTAAGGCAATCAGTTCACTGGTGGAGTTGAGCAAATGCCGCACACTTTTCTCATCATAATGTGCTTTGGTAAAATCGATCAGCAGTTCGCCAAGTGATTGATAGCGCTGCTCGGCAGGTTGGATCAGCAAGCTCAGCAGCAGTTCAATCCGGTCTATCGCTTGTTCTAATAACGATAATAAATAGGTCAGGCTCATACTTACACCAATGCGTTTGGTAGCACGGCGAATTTTCAACACCACTTCACGGCATTGATCTAGCATGACTAAGGCTTGCGAAGCATCGGGCGGTGCGACCACCGCAACGATATTTTGTTGCTCCATGTGCAGCTTATATTGCGCTATGACCTCGACAATTTCCCGATTTTGCACCAAAAAAGGCGACTCATATTCGGTTAAATCGGGCTGCGCATTAATAAACTCTGGGTACAACGCAATGCCGCTGATGCGATACGATAACACCGTAATGGCTTTAATTAGTTCATTGGTTGACATTTGCTGTGCCGCGCTATGCGTATTGTTTTCGGCAATTAAATGACACAGCGTTAACCAGTCTTGCGGCGCAATCAGCGCTAACCACTCATAATCATCTTCTTGATGAAACACTCTGCCGACTAAGGTTTTCAGCTGATTGGGGTCTTCAATGAGCGGTAAAATATGTGCGCCGAAGCGTTGCCCAATTTGGTTCCAAAACCCATCTAGCGACAAAATACCACTGTCGGCATATAAACTGATTTGTTTATATTGGCTAATTAATGTGCATAAGAAATTGTGCAGTATGCTTGCCGCGGTCGGGGTCAGCAATAAAGTTTGTATCAGACTCTGAATGTGTAGTTTGACTGCTTCAGCATCATTGGCTTGTTCGGGGCGTAACTGATTAACCAATTCAATCAGGAGCTTTTCGTCTAGCACAGCATGGTTTTGCTCTAGCTGTTGCTGCATTTTAAAAAATAAATCAGATAAAGTTAAATGCATAGTCCATCAAAAAATAATAATTATTGCAGCCGATGTAAGGCCATTAACGCTAAATTAATCAGTGCTTGGCGATACGCACTGTCGGGTAAAACTTGTAACGCGGCTACTGCAGCATCGGTTTCTTGTTGGGCGCGTTGTTGGCAATAGTCCAAACTGCCAGAGCGATGCACAATCTCAATCACTTGCGTTAAATGGTCAATACCGCCAGTGGCAATACTGCGCCGTACCATCGCATGATCCTCGCCCGTTGAACGTACTAATGCTGAAATTAACGGTAAAGTGGGTTTGCCTTCCATTAAATCATCACCAATATTTTTACCTAATGTTTCAGCATCCGACGTGTAGTCTAAAATATCGTCAATAATTTGAAAGGCATTGCCAAAGTGTCCAGCAAAGCGGCGCAGGGGTTCACGGTATTGTTCTGTACCCGCCAAAATCGCCGCGCCTTCGGTGGCGAGTTCAAATAAGCGTGAGGTTTTGCCGTGAATAATTTTTAAATAAGTGGTTTCGGTGGTATCGGGTTGGTGCTGCGCTTGTAGTTGTAAGACTTCGCCTTCGGCAATTTCACAAGTACCCGATGAAAAATCTTTCAACAAGGTCATGTTGTTTAAATCGACCAATAAATCGAAGGAACGGGCAATCAGGAAATCACCGACCAAAACGGCCGTTTGATTGTTCCAAGTGGCATTTGCAGTTGGGCGACCACGACGTAAATTCGATTCATCGACGACATCATCGTGCACCAAAGTGGCGGTATGTAACATTTCGATAATAGCCGCTAAATGCTGCGCCTGTTGCATATTGGCAACCCCACAGGCACGTGCCGCAAGCAAGCACATAATCGGGCGCATACGTTTGCCGCCTGCATCTACCACATGCTTACTGACCGACATCACTAAGCCGACTTTAGAGCTAATTCCTTCATTAATTAGGTGATCCATCGCAGCAAAATCTGTCGCAACAGGAGAGAGAATGTCTTGCTTAAAATCGATAACCATATGAAGAAAAACCTCGTATAGATGGTGAGTGATATGCAGTATGGTCTACAAATCATGCCGCTGCTAACTAGGGTGTAGGCGCAGTTGTGGCTGACTTAAGCACTAATATTGCCTATTTACGCTGCATTTTGCTTAGCACAAAATGCCTTGCGCTATGCTTGGTTGGTGCTAGGCATCAATCTAATTGATTTCATTATAAAAACCAAGAGGGGAAATGATATGCATGCTTTTATGCAAAATCACTTGTTGTTTGAGCAATTTTCACTTAAAATTTGTGCCCTTGTATAACCCCCAGTGGCGTTCGTCTTAAGATCGGTATATTCCTTTATCGGCACGACGACACGGGTATGTTGGAGTACATTATGTACGCAGTAATCCAAAGCGGTGGTAAACAGCACCGTGTGGTTGAGGGTGAAACCCTTAAAGTAGAATTATTGAAAGCTGAAACTGGCGCGACTATTACGTTTGATGACGTATTAATGGTTGTAAACGGTGACAACATTCAAATCGGTGCTCCAGTTGT
>SSHD01000041.1 GCA_008017255.1 Acinetobacter sp. | reverse complement strand
TCACGTTGGCGTAGTAATTTCATACCAAGTACCTCAGTGTAGAACTTTAAAGATTGTTCTAAATTACCTACTCGTAACATCGTATGTAACATGCGCATAGTTATTCACCTGTCTGTTGAGTTGTTTGGTTTTCATGGTCACGTAATAGTTTCGCAACCCAAACCACAAGAATCAAAATTGGAATTCCAATTAAAGTCGTCATTAAAAAGAAATTTGGGTAGCCAATATTACTCACAATCGTTCCTGAATAACCACCCAATAATTTGGGTGTTAAAGTCATTAATGAACTGAAAATTGCATATTGAACTGCGGTAAATGATACGCTGGTTAAGCTAGATAAAAAGGCAATAAATGCGGCACCTGCCAAACCAGAAGCTAAATTATCCATAATAATCGCCATATAGAGCCATAACGAACTATAGCTTTTAATGACTTTTCCAGAAAGTTCAACTGCGCCTTGCTGAGTTGGGTCAATTGCACTAATGGGTTGAATATCCACATCTAGAGCAGTTTCTGCATGCGTTGCAGTGTCAATGCCATAGGTTCGCGAGCTGCTCAATTCATACGCAGAATTATTGTTAAAGTTGGCAACAGCAACAAGGTTTTTACTGGCTGAAGCTTGTAATTTTTCCGCTGGAATCGCCGCATTAAAGATACCCTGTTGGTCTAATTTAGCAACGAAGGCTTGTCCATCTAACGTAATCACGACTGGTCGATCCAACGCTAAATCCGCTGCCTTTACCCCTGCCAATTGACCTTGAATCACCACACTCTGTTTTAGCTCTTGCGGGCTGAGCTGATTGTCACTGGTAATGGGTAACAACTGCATTTGCGGCTGATCCGCTGCAATTAAATATGGCAGCTCAAGCTGAACTTTCGAGTCGCTCTGAGCTTGATATTGCGTGCTGACTTGTATGGATTGGGCTTGTACTAAGACTTGATTCGGTACACTTATTTTCCAATAGCCAACTTCATCGCTTTGCGCCTGATACTGTTTGTCGCCCACTTGCACCTGAACTGGGTCGAGTGCTGTGCCGGATTTAACCAATCCAATAAAAATTAAATTGGTGGAACTTGCCAATACTGCACCCACAAACATCAGCTTCATAATGTTCATGCGCTGTGCCAGTAAACCACCTAAAAAGCCGCCCACTAAACTAAATAACACGCCATATATTTTGACCGCTTCGGCAATTTGTTCTTTACTAAAATTCAGGTCTTGATAAAACACATTGGAAATCACCCCAGCGATAATGTCCGAAATGCGAAAGAAGCCAATTAATAACAATAAAACCAGCGCCAGTTTTAGCCCATAACGCTTAAAGAAATCCAACACTGGGGCGACCCAAGTTTCTTTTGCCATGGCTTGATTAACCACGCCCGTTTTAACCAATAGCACCCCAACTCCCACTGCAATAGCGGTTGCGCTGAGAAAACGTAAAGCCTCTAAGCCAAATAATGCGGCAGTATCTTTGATTTCAAAAGCGCTTGCGATGGTATCTGTAACCTGACCCGAATAAATATAACTCACTACAAAACCGGTCACTGCTGCGAAAAACACCAACACCAAGCGATAATAGTCACTACTTTTATAATCTTTATAGACTCGATTCACTTGCGGTTCACGCACCGTTAAGGTAGTGATAATGCCAACGAGCATGACCGCGGCCATCGCCAAATAAGTGTATTTCCACGCCTCGTAGATATAATTGCCTTTGGCAGTGCCCAAATACGCAGCTAAAAATAACGCCCCCGCACCTGCCACAATCATACCAATACGATAACCTGCGTTATAGGTCGATGCCAAAACGGTTTGCATTTCGCTTTCCGCCAGCTCAATACGATAGGCGTCAATCACAATATCTTGCGTGGCGGCTGAAAAGCCCAATAACACTGCCCCAGCAGCCATTTGTACTAAATAGCTTTGTCCTAGTGCAGGGTCGGAAAATGCCATAATACAAATGGCGCAGATAATTAAACATTGTGCAATCAGCAACCACGCACGGCGACGACCCAGTGCTTTGGTTAAAAATGGCACTGGTAATTCATCAATCAGTGGTGCCCACACAAATTTAAACGAATAGCCAAGCGCGGCCCAACTAAAAAAAGTCACTGCGCTTTTATCAATACCCGCTTCGCCAAGCCATAAACTCAAGCTAGAAAAAATCAATAAAATCGGAATCCCTGCCGAGAAGCCTAGAAATAACATGATGAGTGCTCGGCGATCTAAAAATGCCTTAAATGCAGCGCCCCAACCTACGGCTTGAGTGGTCATTGCTTATTATTTTCCATGAATAGCGTGAATGTGCTTATTCAATCCTGTCTTGTCACCGCTTGCAAGTTGCTTTATGCAAACTGGCGGGGTTTGGCGATAAAAAACACAAGTTCGCTTGATCTTTAGACCTAAAAATGTATACCTTAAGAGGGTATGTTTACACTTCACAAATGTTTGCATAGCTGAAATGTCAACTGACCCTTTCTTATTTCGTTTCTTTGCTGGATATCCACAGTGACCCAAAAACTCGATCAAATAACGGCAACAAATTTATCCAAAACACCTACAAACACAATTAAAGCGAATATCAACTTATTTCCCAGTGCTTTTGAACAAACGGCGATACAACCTACACTGCTTAAAACGGCCTTAGCTGCCACACAACTGACCCACATTCCAGATTTAGTCAAAATTCCAAGTTCGACTAAACGAATTAAACCGCTGAATAATTTTTTAGGGCAAGATCGCGCGCGTGCTTCAGTGGAAGCAGGCATTTCACTGCCATATTCGGGCTATAACATTTTTGCGGTCGGTACAGCGGGCTTAGGCAAACGCACCATGATTAAGCGTCTGCTACAGCAGCACGCCAAAACCATGCCCACACCTGACGACTGGGTCTATGTCTATAATTTTAAAAATCCACGTCAGCCCATTGCGTTACGCTTTCCTGCGGGGCAAGGCACAAAATTTCAACATGCACTACAACAAGCATGGCAAATTATTTTAAAACAATTAGAGCGCCGTTTTAGCGCTGAAACCTATCACAACCGCATTGAACGGATTCGACAAGACACCGGCGATGTGCAACAACAAGCGTTGGTTGAGCTGACCAAAGAAGGCGAAGAGCTCGATTTAAAACTCATCTCTCGCAATGACAAACACGTTTTTATTCCAATGCAGCTGCAAAATGATGAATACCACGAGCTGACCAAACAAGAGCTAGATACACTCAGCAGCAAACAACGCTCTGAAATTACCGCCAACTTGCGTTATATGGAAAAGAAACTCGACCGTTTGGGTTTGCACTTAGGTGATTTAGAAGATGACGCACGCGATCAAGTGTCAGTACTTAACCGTGATATTGCCACCCAAGTGGTCATGCCACGTATAAATTTAATTTTAAATAAAAACAAAGATGTTGAAGGGCTAGCGCTGTATTTAAAACACTATGCCGAAGACATCATTGAAAATGTCGAACTGATTTTAGAACAAGAAGAGGATGATTTTACGCCTGCTTTGTTCAATCGTGTTCCGGCACGTTATCAAGCCAATGTCATTATTGCCAATAAACCCAACAGCGGCGCACCGGTGATTTTTGAAGACTTCCCCACTCACTACAATTTATTGGGTCATGTCGAGCAGCTCACCCATAACGGCACCATCACCACCGACTTTACCTTAATCCGCCCTGGGTCATTGCATCAGGCAAATGGCGGCTTTTTAATGCTCGAAGCAGAGCAACTGCTCGAGCAGCCTTATGCATGGCAAGGTTTAAAACGTGCCTTAAAATCGGGGCAATTGAAACTTTCATCTTTAGAACACATGCTCACGCTCACCGGCAGCATTTCGATTGAACCCGCTGCTGTACCTTTAGATATTAAAGTGGTGTTATTGGCAGAGCCTGAAATTTATTATGAAATTTTAGAAGTCGAACCAGAACTGGGCAGTGTATTTAAAATTCGGGCTGATTTTACCGATACATTACAACGTAATGACAGCAACGAACAAGCCTATATGCAACTGATTGCCGACTACGTGCAGGCCGATAAATTATTGCCTTTTGACCGTTCCGCACTGGCTGCATTACTCACCGACTCGAGCCGTCAAGCTGAAGACCAAAGTTCGCTGTCTTTACATGCCTCGACCTTGGGCGATTTAATTCGTGAAGCGCATCATCATGCTTTTAAAGCCGATGATAAAATTGTCACCGATCAGCACGTCAACCAAGCGCTGCATCATCGTCAATATCGCTTAGGTTATTTACGTGAGCTGTACTGGCAAGACCTATCTCGTGGTACGCAACTGATTGAAACTTCGGGGCATCGTTTAGGACAAATTAATGCCCTATCGGTAATTCATTATGCCGATGTCGAGTTTGGCTTGCCTTCTCGCCTCACGGCTTCGGTCTATCAAGGCGGCGGCGATATTTTAGATATTGAACGTAGTGTGGAACTTGGCGGTTCACTGCATGCCAAAGGCGTGTTGCTGATGTCGAGTTTTCTCAAAGCACATTTTGGTCGTGAGCAAATTTTACATTTCTCGGCTGCACTGGCTTTCGAGCAAAGCTATGGACAAGTCGATGGCGATAGTGCCACCGTTGCCGAACTTTCTGCGCTCATTTCAGCAATCTGTCAGATTCCAATTGATCAGTCTTGGGCAATTACGGGTTCAATGAACCAATTGGGTCAAGTACAACCGATTGGTGGTGTAAATGCCAAAATTGAAGGCTTCTTTGATGCTTGTAAATTACAAGGTTTTACTGGCAAACAAGGGGTGATTATCCCACGCCAAAACATGCAGCATTTAATGTTGCGGCATGAGGTTATGGAAGCGGTACAAACGGGACAATTTCATGTGCATGCGATTGACACCATAGACCAAGCCTTAGAAATTTTGATGGCACGCCCTGTCGGTACCCTAGACAAAAAAGGACGCTACAGTAAAAATTCAATTTATGCCGCAGTCATGGAACAACTAGAATATTGGCAAGCCATTGAAGACGGCGAAACCGCCGAAGACAATGAACCAAAGAAAAAGAAAAAACGTAAACGCACCAAAAAGGATGAAACTGCAACCCAAGAGGCCGAAACAAATACAGCTGCAGCCAAAACACTCAGCAGCAAGTTAAAACGTAAACGCTAAACTGCGAGCAATATCGCCATGAAAAAAGCCATGTTCCTTTGAGAGCATGGCTTTTTTATTTAAGCAATGCCCTGCAAAGAACGTCCGCCAGGTAATTGCGCAAAGTATTGTTTTAGCGCATCCAAACAACGGTGTACTTTCATTGGATATTGTTCTCGTTTCGAGGTTAGAGCATGTAAGCTATACGCAGGCAATTGCCAATCTGGCAACACCTCAACCAAAGAACCATTCGCGAGTTCTTTTTGAATATCCATATATAAAATACGTGAAATACCCAGTCCTTGTAGACACAAAGACTTCGCCACAAATACATTATTGCTGGCTAAGCGGGTTTTCATATCTAAATTGACCACTTCACCACTCAAGACATGTTGAAAGCTAAAATGATGATAATTCTGCATTAAAGTCACTGGCAGCAATTCATGTTGACGTAAATCTTCGGGGCGAGTAATGCACGCAGATTGATTTAAATAACTCGGAGATGCCACCAAAATTTGATCTACGCGTGCAAGCGGCACCACAGTTAATTGCTGATCGTCTATGTTTAAACTCATGCGGATGGCAATATCAATACGCTCTTCAATTAAATCGATATAACGATGATCTGCCTCAAAATGAATGGCTAGGCTTTTATG
>SSHD01000083.1 GCA_008017255.1 Acinetobacter sp. | reverse complement strand
GTGAATACCTGCTGCACGTGCTTTTGCGGCTAAACGGTTAATCAGTTCTTCCGCTTTTTTACCGACTTGCATAATCATATCGGCAAATTCATCGGCAACAATCACAATCAATGGTAAAGGTTGTAAGCGTGGCGCTCGCTCACCAACCACAGATTCACTGGCTTTCCACGTTGGGTCAATCAGGTCTTCACCATTGGCGAGCGCTTCAGAAACTTTGCGGTTAAATTCATCCATTTTCCGCACCCGCAAATATTTCATCAACTCATAGCGGCGTTCCATTTCATTCACCGCCCAGTTCAAGGCATTGACGGCATCTTTCATTTCCGTCACCACTGGGGTAAGCAAATGCGGAATGTCACTATAGACTGCAAGTTCAACAATTTTCGGGTCAATCAAAATCAGACGTAATTGTTCAGGCGTATATTTTAGTAGCAAAGACAGTAACATCGCATTAATAGTGACCGATTTTCCAGAACCTGTTTGCCCTGCAATCAGCATGTGTGGGGCTTTAGCAAGATCAGTCAATACAGGTTGCCCTGCAATATCTTTACCCATAGCCATGGTCAATAAGCTGGCTGGGTTTCGATATTCTGGAATTTCCAAAAGTTCAATCAAACGTACCGTTTCACGGCTACTGTTCGGTACTTCAATACCAATATACGGTTTACCCGGAATCACCTCCACCACGCGCACCGAGGCCATAGACATGGAACGGGCTAAATCACGCGAAATATTGGTGACTTTAGAGGCTTTGACACCCGGCGCTAAATCGAGCTCAAAACGTGTCACCACTGGACCCGGTTGTGCTTCAATGACTTGCGCCTTGACGTTAAATTCTTGCAATTTAATTTCTAATAACTCAGACAAACGCGCCAATTGTTCCGCAGTAAAATTGACTTTTTTATGCGGCTCGACGGCATCTAATAAATCTAAGCTCGGTAAAGGCGGTAAATCATGGCGTTTCTTCGCCACTTGCATAGCACGCGACATTGGTCGTCCAAAACTGTCGGTGAGTGGTGCATCTAAATCAAATTCATCCTCAAGCTCAGGCTCTGGTACGCCAGCAGTTTCTTGCCATGCTTCTATAAAGGCTTCTTTGGATAAAGTTTCTTTGCTCGCAGTTGAATCCTGTGCAGTTGTTGCAAAGGATGAGCTATGCGACACAGGTGCTATATGCGATGTAGTTCGCACTGGTTCATCATCGAGTAACAGATCATCAAATGCAGCAAAACTATCGCGTTGTTGCGGTACAGCTTGTTGCACTTGCGTTGTTGCTTGGCTTGGCGCTGTATCCATCGACCATGCCTCGAGTTCGAGATCAGACTTACTCGGTTCAGCATGATGAGTGCTGTCAATGTCTTGCGGCACTACTATTGGTTGTTCATTTTCTGCGTGACTATGTGGTACAGCAGCCAATAATTCGTCAAAGATTTGGTCGTCATTCCAATCAAAATTACTCCGCTGCGACTGTGCTTGCACAGTATTTGATGGCGCTGTAAATGATGCGTTATTGCTATCATCCGCCGCTCTGAGTAATGCCTCTATATCTTGTTTATGGCTAGCATCATCTCGTTGCAACGCACGCCATACTTCACCAGTTTGTACTAAACGCTGGCTATCATTTTCCAACTGATGCGCTTGCTGCAAGGTATGTTCAAAATCATCTACTGGCGAATTATGCTGATTTTGCATATGTTGCTGCTCACGCGCCAATACATCAGCAAACAGTTGTTCTGCCGTGCGTTGATGTTGATGATGCGCATGAGCGAATTGTGCAGACTGCGACTGAGCTGTGTTGGCAGTGTCTTGTTGGGCTGGCAGCTGATGGCTTGCTGTCGCTGTTGTGCTATTTAATGCGCTGGCTGGGCTAACTGCCATTGGCTCAGCTAAATCATCGCTAGATTCATGCTGTGGCACATGCTTATAAAATACATCTTGAAAATAAGCAGGTGCTGTTTTCAAGGTCTGCCAAGTCTTGTTCCATTGAATACCAAATGCAAGGGTCATTAATAAAACACTAAATGCCAGTAAAAATAGCGTCGCACCATATATGCTCAGCAGTTGCGATAGGCTTTGACCAAGTTCATAACCGATAATGCCGCCAGCTGCATTGTCCAAGGTATCGGCAGGTATGTGCCAATATAAATACAATAAACTGGAGATGCACAATATAAGAAAGAACTGCGCCGCATAACGAAATGGACGGGTTAAAAAGCTTCTTGGCCACCACACTTGAATGGCTTCCATAAATAAAAATAATGGAATCAGTAAACTCGCCCAACCCAAAAAGCCAAACAGCAAATCGGCAAGCCACGCCCCTGCGACACCGCTGGCATTGGAAACATGCTGAGTATCACTGGAAATATGCATCCAACCGGGGTCAAAAGGGGTATAGGTGATAGTGGCAACAAAAAAGTAAATGCCAAAAAAAATCAAAAATATAGTTATTAACAAGCGTTGTGCATAAACATTTGACACAGCAGCCATATACAATCCTGTAAGCCCAATTTGTAATGTGTGGTTAACTTTTAAGGCATGTTATTTACCTTAATCAATAAGTTTTATATTATGCACCCGTTCTGACAAAAAAGATGCACGATTGTTTAACCTTGTTGTTAACATCCTGCCAACTTATAGCCCAATTCGATTGAGTTGATCAATATTATCCAGTTCGATTTTCCCCACTTAAAAGGGGGATTCACGTATAATCCTAACAATTTCTTCAATATAAAAAGGATGTTCTTTAATGAGCACTCGTCACTCACGTTTAATTATTCTCGGTTCTGGCCCAGCGGGTTATAGCGCAGCGGTTTATGCAGCACGTGCAAACCTTAAACCGACCCTCATTGCAGGGATACAATTGGGCGGACAGCTGACCACCACCACCGAAGTGGACAACTGGCCGGGTGATCCTGAAGGCTTAACAGGTCCAGTGCTCATGGAACGGATGCAAGCACATGCAGAACGCTTTGGTACCGAAATTTTGTATGACCATATTAACGAAGTCGACTTAAATACCCGCCCATTTGTGCTTAAAGGCGATATGGATGAATACACCTGTGATGCGCTGATTATTGCCACAGGCGCAACTGCACAGTATTTGGGTTTAGAGTCTGAAGCAGCATTTATGGGTCAAGGCGTGAGTGCTTGTGCGACCTGTGATGGTTTCTTCTATAAAAACCAAAAAGTCATGGTGGTCGGTGGCGGCAATACCGCAGTCGAAGAAGCATTGTATTTGTCTAATATTGCCGCGCATGTAACCTTAGTCCACCGCCGTGACAGTTTGCGTTCGGAAAAGATTTTACAAGATCATCTATTTGCCAAAGAAAAAGAAGGCAAAATTTCGATTATTTGGAATCATCAAGTGGATGAAGTGCTCGGTGATAACACGGGTGTAACTGGGGTCCGCATTCAATCTACTCAAGATAGCAGTACACAAGATATTGACGTACAAGGTCTATTTGTTGCCATTGGACACAAACCAAATACTGCAATGTTCGATGGTCAATTGAACTTGCGTGAAGGTTATATTCAAGTGCAAAGCGGCACCACGGGCAATGCGACTGCTGCATCGGTAGCGGGCGTATTTGCCGCAGGTGATGTTGCAGACAGCATTTATCGTCAAGCCATTACTTCAGCTGGTTCAGGTTGTATGGCCGCTTTAGATGCAGAAAAATATTTGGATAACCTGAAATAATATCCACTCCTTACAGGTTGGCAGCGCTTAGGCATTGTCAACCTGTTGCAGTTCAGTTAGTTTAGAACTGTACTCGATCACAACGCTTCGCTATGCAACAACTTCCCGCCTCTGACTATATTTTCCCAGACCCAATTCAAGCCGACCCCGAAGGGCATGGTTTTATCTGTGTCGGTGCAGACCTCTCCCCTGCCACATTATTTCAAGCCTATACCCATGGCTTGTTTCCGTGGTTTAACGCCGACGAACCAATTTGTTGGTGGAGTCCTGAACCACGCTGTATTATCCAGCCGCACACCTACCAGCCCAGTAAATCTTTAGTACGCAATATGAAAAAGCATGATTATAAAATTACCATTAATCATGCCTTTGAAGCAGTCATTCGCTCTTGTTCTATGCCGCGCAGCTATGCCGATGAAACATGGATTAGCGAAGATATTATTCAAGGTTATTGTGATTTATTTGCCACAGGTTATGGCTATAGCGTAGAAATATGGCAGCAGGAGCAACTGGTCGGTGGATTATATGGGGTGAGTATAGGCAAAGGCTGCTTTGGCGAGTCCATGTTTAGCCTAGAAACCGATGTATCGAAAATGGCGTTTTACACCCTCATGCTGCTTGCACAAGAGCAGCAAGTGCCGTGGGTGGACTGCCAATTGGTCAATGACCATTTGCTGAGCTTAGGTGCAGGCACACTTTCTCGTCCAGCATATTTAAAATCGTTACAAGATGTAATTATTGCCCCTGCTATAGATTGGAAAAGTTATCAAGACCGTGTATTTTCAAGTAAAACAATAGCAGTAAATGCACAATTAATTGTACACGGATGAACGTCTTGGAAGGATAGATGAATGAAATCATACCACCCCAAGTCCTTACTCAATGACTTACAGTACTACATCACGCCGCCACATGATTGTAGTTACCTGGAAAATAAATCGGCACGTATGGTGTTTTTAGACCCAGTACATCGCATAGATGTACTGACCCTGTCTGAACTATCACGAGTTGGTTTTCGGCGTAGTGGCGATTTTGTCTATCGTCCCGAATGCCATTTGTGTCGGCAGTGTTTGTCGTGTCGCGTGCCGATTCAAGAATTTAGAATGAATAGCCAACAAAAAAAGGCTTGGAAACGCAATCAAGATTTACAAATGCGAATTGTGCCGGTCAGCGATGCTAATCTGCAACATTACCAACTGTATGAGCGTTATATTAATGAACGCCATGCCGATGGTGATATGTACCCTGCCAGTTATGATCAATTTGAAAAATTTTTACTACATAGCTGTACCGAGAGATTTTTTATTGAACTTTTGCAAGAAGAAAAATTAATTGCGGTATCAACCTGTGATTTGCTGGATGATGGACTGTCTGCGGTGTATACCTTTTTTGACCCCGATGAGAGCCGCCGTTCTTTAGGGGTTTTTGCAATACTCAAACAAATTGAATATGCTGCCAGCCGCAATCTGAATTATCTGTATTTGGGCTATTGGGTGCCGCATTCTGCGAAAATGAACTATAAATCGCAATATACCCCGCTTGAACTTCTACTTGATGGGCAATGGCGCAGATTAAATCGTGCTTTATCTGAACAAGAAATTCAGCAGCTAGGCAACTCACTCATGAGTACACTACCGTCTGAATGGAATAATTTGATTATTAAATAACAAATAACTTAGTCTTTACCAAATCTGATACTCGGAAATGTCATCCACAACCTGCATAGTGTAAACAAGGTATTGTTTCTGCGAAATATTGAAATATATCCAAGAAGTGAACAGGTTTTGTGGAGGACAATGGTTTTGCCTACTTTTGCCAAAACAAAAGTAGGGCGAACCGCAGGTTTATCCTAAAATTAGACGTGAGTACGGTATGACTCCGCCGAGATAATTATTTTCCAATATTTCAAAGATATATTTAAATCCAACTCAAACTACATAAATTTATTGAAATAAAGCAGCAAAATCATCGGTACAGGTTTTGACCATAATAATGGCGTGCTCTTTAGATCCATCGGCATTGGGATAATAGTTTTTTCTTAAATCAATTTGATGAAAGCCCGATTTTTCATACAGTGCAATTGCAGCCTTATTACTTTCGCGTACTTCTAAAAAAATTTGAATCGGATTGTTTTTTAATTGGGCGATGGAGTGATCCAGTAAGGCATAACCCAACCCTTTACCCTGCTCGCTTGGATGAATCGCCATCAGCAATAAATTAGCTTCATCTAATACTGGCTGCAAAATACAAAAACCCAACACCTGATGGGCTTGCGCATATACCGTGCATTGATAACTCGCTAAGGCATCTTGAAACTGTATTGCTGACCACGGATGGCTTTGCACTAGCCGCTCAATCGCAACCACCTGTTCAAGGTCACCGTCCTGCATCAATCGAATCACACGCTACTCTGCATATAAAATATCACGCTCAATTATCAGCAATTTAGCTACAAATTTAAATCAAAAAAATGGGCAATTTAGATTGCCCAACTGCATTAACTTGCATTAAACCCCAGTTCCGCACGCCAATGATTGAGCAGCGCAGTAGTATCATCGTCATTGGGATGAAAACCTGGCCGTAAAAATGCCAATAAAGCAGGAATTTGCCGAGTCATAAATCCATCTCGTCCATAC
>SSHD01000152.1 GCA_008017255.1 Acinetobacter sp. | reverse complement strand
TTTCTACGCAGTCCTAAAAATAAACATAGAGAAAAATAAATGCAGCACAGTACAAAAAAAGTGATCCGTTCGGTTTTAGCAGCCATGCTGGTCGGCATTGCATCATCTAGTTTTGCCGCCGCTTTGCAAGTTCAAAGCTTTAAAAAATCCGCATGGAATCAAGCCGAGCAAAAGCAACTCTGTACGCAGCTTTCAGCACTGTGTCAGCAGTCTGAACAATGGCGCAGTTTAAAAACCGCCGATGGTCATTTATGGATATTGTTGAACGGTGATATTGCCCAATTTGGTGTATCTGCATCAGAGGTTAAGCTGTTACAACAGTGGCAAATCGAGCTTGCTAAGCCTGAACATGATGACTCGAATACGCAATTTGTTTTCCCTAAACTTTTTCCTATGACACAAAACCGCTATGCCGTAGCGGTGATTGACCGTTACTCTGAAATGTATTCGGGTGGTGGCGCAGGGGTTGAACGTGCCAGTTTTTATGAATTGAAAGATTCGGGAAAAACGCAGCCGTTTATTCAAAATTATCCGTTTAGTTTGAACCGTATGATACGCGCCTGTTTTTCCGAACAAGACTATGAGCGCTCAAAAGGGCACTGCCACGATGAAGACGCGTTAAGTTTAGATATTCGCTCTATCAAGCCGATGTTATGGCAATTTCGTTATCGTTACAGCTTGGCTGTGTCGCCTGCATCGGACTCGGGCGAAAAATCGTATAAGGGCAGTCGAAACATCAATATTGATTTAAACAAAGCGCCTGCACAGCCGAATATTCCAGTGCAATGGAACTATGCTGGCATGGAATAACCCTATAAAAAAGTGATTGCTTCAAGATTTCATCGTTTTGTATTAGTATGCAGTTAGTCTTGGAATAATAACGACTTAAAACAACAGAAGGTAATAATGATATGAAAGGACAAATATTAGATTTTTCAGTGCAAACCAATACAGGGGTGATCACTGGTGAAAATGGTCAGCGCTATAACTTTGCTGGCGCAGAGTGGAAAGATGTCAAGCCACCAACACGCAGCATGAGCGTAGACTTTGATGTAGATGCAACAGGGCAAGCGGTGCAAATTTATCTTGCTCAAGGTCAAGGTTTTAGCCAATTTACCCAAAATGTAGAGCAGCAATTTCAGGGTGTCATAAAAGACCATGACGCTAAAGATGAATCTGCCTATAACATTGTCGATTGGTTTATTAAATGTTTAAAAAATTATGCTAATTTCACTGGTCGTGCACGCCGTTCGGAATATTGGTTCTTTGTTTTGGCGCAAATTATCATTTTAGTCATTGCGATGGTTTTGGATGGTATTTTGTTCTCTGGCGCACCATTATTTTATGCAGTGACCGCTTTAGGTTTGTTCTTACCAAGTTTGGCGGCAGGTGTGCGCCGTATGCACGATACAGGGCGTTCGGGTTGGTTCTTGCTTATTTCACTTATTCCTTTGATTGGTTTAATTGTGATTTATTGGTTGGCAAGCGACACCAAACCTGAAACGAATCAATGGGGTGCGCCTGCAAAATAAGCTTGTATTTGATTTGCAGTAAACACCCATCTATTTAGATGGGTGTTTTTTTGTGCTGAATGATTGTTGTGATGGTTCAGTGGTGGCATTTGTAATATAAGACCTCTCCCTAACCCTCTCCTAAAAAGAGAGGGGACATCACGTAGCAAATTGATAGTGGAAGCTCCCTCTCCATCGGGATGAGCAGCACTGCTGCGCAAGGGGGTGAGGGGTGGAAATCACGCACAGGCACTTGAATACGCTATAAATTCTAAATTTTCACTAAAAATACCGTAAACCTACAATCACGCAATTTGTAATATAAATTTAATTGCTAAAAAATGACCACTACGTATAATTAAATAAAGCATACGTATAGGGTGGGAACATGCAAAGCAAACTGACGCTCTCGATAGATAAAGATGTGATCGTGCGTGCGAAGCATTATGCACAAGAAAATCAACAAAGTGTTTCGAGTTTAGTCGAGGCTTATCTTGACCGTCTTTCTACGGCACAAAAAAAAGATCCTGCACAAGCATACAATGCGCCAATCACGACTAGCCTAGCAGGCATGTTTGCGGTGGAAGATACAGGGCAAGATTATAAAGATTTACTGGCAGATGCACGTTTGGAAAAACATGTATGAGCCAGCGGATTTTTATTGATTCAGATGTAATTTTGGATGTAGCGTTGGCGCGGCAGCCTTTTGTTGACGCTAGTTTGGCGGTTTTAATGCAATGTGAAAGTGGGCAATATTTGGGCTGTATATCTTCAAATAGTATTGCCAATATTTACTATGTTTTGCGTAAACTGGGTGGCGATGAAAAAGCCCGATTTTTTATTAAGCAATTATTGAAATATTTAACCGTGATTTCGGTCGATCATGCAGCAATTAGTAAAGCTTTAGATTCTAAATTTTCTGATTTTGAAGATGCGATACAGCATTTTTCAGCCCAGAGTTTTGGCTGTACTGCCATTGTGACAAGGAACATTCAAGACTATAAATTTGCCGAGATGAGAGTGGTGTTGCCTGCCATTTTCGTTATGTGATGCTTCATGGTTAGAATTTACTATCGATAGTAGCCTATTATTCAAAGGCAAAATGCTACCAGTTGAAATTCTAATTTTATTGGAATATGGCTTTTATTATTTTGATTAGCCAAATAATTGGATATATTAGAATATTAAGCCATTCAGGAAGGCTGGAAAGATCATTTGATTTGGATGTATTTAATTCAGGTTCAGTGATTTTTTTTCGCCATTTAGGGTGCAGCAGTATGATCAAAATATACAATAAAAATAAGCTTAAACCAGCCATAATTAGAATTTGAAGATTATTTATATTCATGTAATTTTTTATCCAAAAATAAAACCCCGTATCATTACGAGGTTTTATAACACAAAACTAATCAGCTCAACCAATCAACTGCTTCATCAAATCATTCACTTGAGCAGGGTTGGCTTTGCCCTTAGACGCTTTCATCACTTGACCGACTAGACCGTTAAAGGCTTTTTCCTTACCAGACTTGTATTCCTCAACCATTTTTTCATTGGCTGCCAATACGTCTTTAATAATCGCTTCAATCGCACCTGTGTCAGTTTCTTGCTTCAAACCATGCTCACGAATAATGTCATCGGCAGATTGACCATTCGACTCCCACATTAAACCAAACACTTGCTTAGCAATTTTACCGCTAATGGTGTTATCGACAATACGCGCGATCATGCCGCCCAATTGTTCAGCCGATACAGGAGAGTCCGCCAATTCCAAGCCAGCTTTGTTTAAAGCGCCTGAGAACTCACCCATCACCCAGTTGGCGGCGACTTTACCTTGCGTTGCACCGCCCGAAGCAGCGACAACCGCCTCATAAAAATCTGCCATTTCACGTGATAAAGTCAATACATGTGCATCGTATTCCGTCACGCCAAAATCGGCAATGAAGCGTTCACGGCGTGCCGCAGGCAATTCAGGCAATGCCGCACGTGCCGCTTCAATTTGCGCATCTGCAATCACCACAGGCAATAAGTCAGGGTCGGGGAAGTAGCGGTAATCGTTGGCTTCCTCTTTGGAACGCATTGAGCGCGTTTCCATTTTATTCGGGTCGAACAAGCGTGTTTCTTGGTCGATCTTGCCACCATCTTCCAAAATTTCCATTTGGCGTTCAATTTCAACATTGATGGCTTGCTCAATGAAACGGAATGAGTTGAGGTTTTTTAGCTCACAGCGTGTACCAAATTCATTGCCCGGACGACGCAACGACACGTTACAGTCACAGCGGAACGAACCTTCTGCCATGTTACCGTCAGAAATACCTAACCAACGCACAAGAGTATGAATGGCTTTGATATATGCCACCGCTTCTTCCACCGAACGCATATCAGGTTCAGATACAATTTCGAGCAGCGGTGTACCTGCACGATTCAAGTCAATCCCAGACATGCCTTCAAATTGATCGTGGATTGATTTACCTGCATCTTCTTCCAGATGCGCACGTGTCACGCCGATGCGCTTCACTGTGCCATCTTCCAGTTGAATGTCGATATGTCCCAGCCCGACAATTGGATTGTCCATCTGGCTGATCTGATAGCCTTTGGGTGAGTCTGGATAAAAATAGTTCTTACGCGCAAATACCGATGCTTGGTCAATGTAAGCATCGATGCCTAAACCAAAGCGAATTGCAAGATCAACCACTTCTTTATTCAATACAGGCAACACGCCCGGCATCGCCAAATCAACCAAACTGGCTTGTGTGTTTGGGTCTTGACCAAATTCAGTTGATGAGCCTGAGAAAATTTTAGATTTGGTTGCAAGCTGAGTATGGATCTCGATCCCGATAACGACTTCCCAACCGTCAATTAACTTTAACTTTTGAGCTTCAGTCATTATGCATTCTCCTCAGCAATTGCCGCACGTTTGCTATGCCAGTCTGTGTTTTGTTGATATTGATGCACAATCGACAGCAATTGTGATTCTGACCAATAGTGACCAATCAACTGTAAGCCTACAGGCAAGCTGTCTTGATCAAAACCAACTGGAGCATTAATCGCTGGTAAGCCTGCTAAGTTCACGGCAAGGGTATAAATATCGCCTAAATACATTTCGGTCGGGCTGAGATTCGCACCAATTTTGTAGGCGGTGGTCGGTGCAGAGGGTGCAGCAATCACATCGACATTTTCAAAAGCTGTTAAGAAATCTTGTTGAATCAGGCGACGTACTTTCTGTGCTTTTACATAGTAAGCATCGTAATAGCCAGCCGATAATGCATAAGTACCAATCAAAATACGGCGTTGTACTTCTGCACCAAAGCCTTCCGAGCGCGAACGTTTGTATAAATCCATCAAGTCCACAGGATTTTCTGCACGGTAGCCATAACGTACGCCATCGAAACGTGACAAGTTAGATGATGCCTCCGCTGGGGCAATCAAGTAATAAGTCGGCACATAGGCTTCGGTCATGTTGAGATCAATTTCAACCAAAGTTGCGCCCATATCTTCAAGCTTTTTCAATGACTCTTCAACGCGCGCTTTTACATCGGCATCTAAGCCTGCCACATTAAAATATTGCTTTGGAATACCAATGCGTAAACCTTTGATTGATGTGTTGTTTAGATTCGCAACATAATCATCGACTTCTTTGTTTACAGATGTTGAGTCTTTGGCATCGTGACCTGCCATCACATTCATTAAATATGCACAGTCTTCTGCCGAGCGTGCCATCGGACCGCCCTGATCGAGCGATGAGGCATAGGCAATCATCCCAAAACGAGAAACACGCCCATAGGTCGGTTTTAAACCCGTTAAACCACAGAAAGATGCAGGCTGACGAATTGAACCACCTGTATCGGTACCCGTGGCAAAAGGCGCAAGATCAGCCGCCACTACGGCTGCTGAACCACCTGATGAACCACCTGGCACACGATCGAGTGCCCACGGATTTCTGGTCGCACCATAGTATGAACTTTCTGAGGTTGAGCCCATCGCGAACTCATCCATATTTACCTTACCTAAGGTCACCAGTCCAGCAGCTTTGGCTTTTGCTACTACGGTTGCATCATACGGCGAGATAAAGTTATCCAGTATTTTTGAGCCTGCTGTGGTTTTAATGTCTTGGGTGCAAAAAATATCTTTATGCGCAATCGGCACGCCAGTCAGTACGGTGGCATTGCCTGCTTTCAGCGCAGCATCGGCAGCATCGGCAGCCGCAAGGGCGTGTTCTGCTGTAACCGTTACATAAGACTTTACTTGCGCATCGAGCTTGGCAATACGCTTTAAATAATGT
>SSHD01000098.1 GCA_008017255.1 Acinetobacter sp. | reverse complement strand
CCTTGCTCAATGATCTGCCCTTTGTCCATCACCACAATCAAATCGGCATGTTCAACGGTAGACAGTCGATATGCAATAACAAAGGTAAGACGCCCTTGCATGACATCATCAAAGGCCTGTTGAATAAAATACTCAGACTCATTGTCTAGTGCGCTAGTGGCTTCATCTAAAATTAAAATTGGTGCATCTTTTAAAATTGCTCTGGCAATCGCGATACGTTGACGCTGACCGCCTGAAAGATTTAAACCTTGCGCACCAAGTATTGTGTCGTAACCCTGTGGCAAATTCATAATAAAGTCATGCGCAAAAGCAGCTTTTGCAGCTGCAACTACCTGCTCATCACTTGAATCCTGAAGCTGACCATAAGCAATATTGTCACGCACTGAACGATTGAATAGCACAACCTGTTGATTGACTGTCGCAATTTGTGAGCGAAGATAAGAAAGCTCTATCTCTTGTACAGGAATATCATCAAAATAAATTTGCCCTTCACTTAATTCTTGAAAACGCGGCAGCATATTTACTAATGAGGTTTTCCCTGCACCAGATCGACCAACCAAAGCAATGGTCTGACCTGCTTCAATATCTAGACAAAAATCCTTAATTGCATGCGTACCATCTGTATAACGCAAATTAGCATGATCAAATTTAATATTGCCTTTCAAAACTGGCTTAAGCTGACCATTATTTTCTTCTTCTGGCATGTCAAGTAGTTCAAATACCGAATGTGCTGCTGCTAAACCACGCTGAAGTTTCTCATTAATATCAGTTAAATTCTTCACTGGTTTAGAGATCAGACCTGCCGCAGTAATGTAGGAAACAAACTCTCCTGCTGAGGTGTCACCTAAAACCTGTGGGCGAAGCGCTAACCATAAAATAATTGCCATTGCCATAGACAATAGTAATTGTATGATCGGGCTATTAATATTCTGCACCACAACCATTTTTAGGCCACGACGAAGATTTTCCTCAGAAGATTTGTAAAAACGTTGCTGCTCAAAAACCTCACCCGTAAAACTCTTAACCACCGAGTTTCCATTAATCGTTTCTTGTACCACATGGTTCACATCGCCCATCGTGTTTTGCACTTGAATTGACAACTTACGCATTTTCTTAGATGCGATTCTGACCAATATCCCAATGAAAGGCATGAAAACCACGATACATAGAGTCAAACGCCAGTTGGTATAGAGTAAATAACTCAACAAACCAATAACAATTAAACCATCTTTAACTAATGTTTGTAGAGATTCAGATGATGCTGCTGTGAGTTGTTCGACGTTATACATCAATTTTGCACTGATATGACCTGCACCGTTATCAAGATAATATTGCGCAGGTAAGCGCAGTAATTTAGCATAAACTTCTTGACGAATACTAAATACCAAACTACGTGAAATAACTGCTGAAAAGTATCCACCTAAGAACAAACCAAGGCCACGGAAAAACATAAGTAAGACAATTAAGGCCGGGAACCAATCTAAATTTTCGCGACTACCATTTTGGATTGCATCAATAATATATTTCAATAACTTTGCGACAGAAACCTCTGTCGCAGCGTTGATTCCAAAACCAAGTAAGACGAATAAGGCAACGCCCCAATAAGATTTTAAATATGATATTAAACGGACATAAGCCTTAAAATCCTGATTCACTCAGTAAAACCTCTAGTTGGAACTTTGGTGCTAATATTGACATTAACAAAGCCGAGTTGACCTGCCACATCCATTACACGAATCACATCTTCATGTTTTGCTTTTGCATCAGCTGCAATAATAAACATAAAATCACGACGATCCTGTGCAGCCTGTTTAATCGCAGTACTGAGATCGGCACTATCTTTGGTCGATAATGCTTGACCATTGACTGAATAATGCCCAGATGAGTCCACCATAATTTCGATTTTATGATCGAACTGTTTTGGCGGTACACCTTGTGCATCGGGCAAAGTCATATTCATACGACTTTGCTGACTAAAAGTAGTTGAAAGCAATAAAAACACCAAAATGAATAACATACAATCAATCATTGGGGTCAAATTGATGTGAACATCTTCAACTTGTGGACGTTTAAATTTCATAGCATCACCTATGCTTAACCGGCATGGCGATGCAAATCTTGTGCATGCGTGGCTTTTTTAAAGAACAACGCAGCATGGAACAAAGTCGATTGTTGCTCTAATTCGGCAATATATTCATGTACCAAACGTTGGAAATAACGATAAGCCATCATGGCGGGAATGGCGATGAGCATACCCACTGCAGTCGTGATGAGTGCTTTAGAAATACCCGGCATCATCATACTGGCATTGCCTGACGCGCCAACATCAATCATTAAAAATGATTCGATAATCCCCATCACGGTACCAAGCAAGCCAAGTAATGGTGCAACCGCACTTAATGTGCCCAAGAAGTTAATATTTTGTTCCAAATAACTAATTTCTTTAGACGCAGTAGCCTCCATTTGCGCACGAGCAAATTGCTCGCCTTGGTCACGCTGTGCATAGCCTGCACCAAGTACACGCCCCAAAGGACTTTTTATCGCTTCGTTTTGCTCAACACGTGCAATAATCGTTTCCAGTTCATTGCCATTCAACAACAAGTTTTGCGGTAAAACATAAGATCGTTTTAGGCGCAAATAGCGTTCAATGATAATTGCAACCGTAAAAATTGATGAGAGAATCAGCGGCAGCATTAACCATCCGCCCGCTTTTACCAGTTCCCACATATACTTCCCCAAGTCTATTTAAAAAAACGGACGCATTCGCTGTTAATTTGCTAAACAAATATTCAAAATGCCGTCCAACTCATCCAATGAGTGATAATGAATAACCAATTTCCCTTTGCCTTTTTGGTTGTGATCAATTTTCACATTTGCCCCAAACCGTTCCGATAACTGTTGGGTCAATTGCTCTATATCTGGGGCAACTTCAGCCGGTTTTTTGTCCTGCTTTGGCTCGCTCCGCTCACGCACCAACTGTTCAGTTTGACGCACTGACAAGCCTTTTTCAATCACGATTTTTGCAACGTCTAGTTGATCTTTTGCTTTTAGGCTGAGAATGGCACGCGCATGTCCCATATCTATTTGACCTTGCTGCATATAATCTTTAATGGCTTCTGGCAAACTCAACAGTCGCAATAAATTACTCACCGTAGCCCGAGCTTTGCCGACTGTTTCAGCAATTTCCTGATGGCTTAAACCAAACTCATCATGAAAGCGCTGTAAGGCTATCGCTTGATCAATTGGGTTTAAGTCTTGGCGTTGAACATTCTCAATTAACGCCAAAGCAATCGCAACTTGGTCGCTCAATTCACGCACAATGGCAGGTATTTCAGTTAAACCTGCCAATAAAGCAGCACGCCAACGGCGTTCACCGGCGATAATTTCATAAGGATATTGTTCGTCATCGACAGCACGCACCACAATCGGTTGCATTACGCCATGCTGCTCGATAGACGATGCCAGCTCTTGTAACTCATGTTCTGGAATAAAACGACGTGGTTGGTATTCACCACGTTTCAATAAACTGACATCAATCGGCTTGAATTGACCGTGGTCGAGCGCTTGCACTTCCAACTGCAATTTTTCTTTTTGAATCGAACCCAGTAGCGCATCTAAACCACGACCTTTCGCCAATCCGCGTTTTTTGATGCTCATAGCGCCGTTCCTTTTTTCGCTTTACTTTTTTTCAACATTTCTGCCGCCAATTGCAAATAAGCAACAGCACCTTTTGAACTCTTTTCAAAATAAATCACTGGTAAACCATGTGCCGGCGCTTCGGCTAAACGAATATTGCGTGGAATGACCGTGTCATAAAGTTTCTTACCAAAGTACTGCTCTAACTCTGCCGAAACATCACGAGTTAAGGCATTACGGGCATCGTACATAGTGCGTAACACGCCAATAATTTCCAAGTTTGGATTCAGCGCTTTTTGTATGCGATCAATGGTTTGGGTTAAATCTGCCAAACCCTCTAACGCATAATATTCACACTGCATTGGAATAATCACCGCATCCACCGCGGCCAGAGCATTGACGGTAATCAAACTCAAGCTCGGCGCACAATCCACAATAATATAATCAAACGAAGTCGCAATTTCTTGCAGTGCATTTTTAAGAATAAACTCACGACCGTCTTGCTCGGCAATGGTCAGCTCAACACCAGCCAATTCACGATTTGCACCTAAAACTTTATAACCGACTTCGGCTTTTTGAATGGCAGTTTCAATCGGCACTTCACCCAATAACACATCGGCGACAGAATAGAGTAAATCATTTTTTTGCACGCCAGAGCCCATGGTGGCATTACCCTGCGAGTCCATATCGACCAACAATACACGCTTTTTTAAAATCGCCAAAGACGCAGCCAAGTTGACTGCCGTAGTAGTTTTTCCCACCCCACCTTTTTGGTTTGCGATTGCAATAATTTGAGCCATGATTACCCTTTAATATTTTTTATTGAATGTGTTGAAGTAGCAGTAAATGCCGTTGCTCGTCTAATTTTGGCACGCGAAGTTCAATGACTTTGCAGCTGTACTGATCTTTCATTTGCTCAATTTCATCAGTTGGAATTAGGCCTTTCATCGCCGCAATAATACTCTGCGGCTGCATATAGGGTTTTGCCGCTGCAACAAAATCGGTTAAAGATGCGAAAGCACGACTGGTAATGACATCGAACTGCCCCAGTTCGTGAATGCTACCTTGATCTTCCACTCGAGTTTGCACCGCAATCACATTACTGAGTTTTAAATCGGCAATAAACTGCTTTAAAAAACGAATCTTTTTACCGTTGGAGTCGAGCAGCACACAATCACGCTCAGGTTGACACAGTGCAATAATCATTCCCGGCATGCCGCCACCAGTGCCCACATCAAGCAAACGCCCTGCTGGTAAGTCATTTAAAATACTTAAGCTATCTAGTAAATGTTTAACCAACATTTCTTTCGGTTCACGAATGGCAGTCAGGTTATAAGCTTTATTCCACAGCACCAAAGCATCTTGATATTTCAATAACAAGTTTAGGCTGTCATCGCTCAAACTTAAGCCTAAAGTTTGGCTACCTTGCTTTAATTCTTGAAAAAAAGGATGCATAACTCTGCCACATCTCGCTAAATTTGTTGTGCAGTATACCGATTTCCGATAGCTGACACAGTAAGACTTGTTGAACGATTATGCAGTTAATTCACTTTGAGGATGATTCACTGCACACTGTCGCGTATTTTTGCTGCGCCTTAGACACATCCAAAACCCAGCATGCCAGCTTTAAACTAAAAAGTTATGCTGAAAACTTACACTGTAAAAGTAGCCTGTTTTATTTGCTGATCTAACTGCTCTAAACGCTCAGGCGTACCGACATCGACCCAAGCCGCTGACATTTTTTCCGCCGAAACCAATTGCTGCTGCATGGCTTGTTTTAACAACGGCGCTAATGGGCGTTTACCATTATCCAAACCAGCGAACATCTGTGGTTTAAGCACTGCAATGCCGCTATAGGTAAAGGCTTCACCCTGCTGTTGTTGCTCGAAAGTAGCGGCCAAACCATTGGCTAGAATGAAATCGCCCCGCGGATGTTGCGGAGGATTGTCCACCAACACCAAATGCGCCAATTTGTCGGCTAAATCGACCTGCAACAATGAGGCAAAATCGAAAGTCGTCCACACATCGCCATTGACTAAAATAAAAGGCTCATCACCCAATAACGGCAGCGCATTGATAATGCCACCAGCGGTTTCTAGTCCCTCACCTTCATGTGACCATAAAATCGTCACACCAAACTGCGAACCATCACCTAAAGCCGCCGCCAGTTTTTCACCTAACCATGCGGTGTTAATGACTATGTCAGTCACTCCAATGTGCTTAAGCTTTTCAATATGCCAAACAATCAGTGGTTTTCCGCCCACGGCAAGCAGTGGTTTCGGAGTATGTAAGGTTAATGGGCGCATCCGATTACCCAAGCCCGCAGCAAGAATCATGGCTTTCATTAGGCTGCAACCTCGTAGTTGCCATATTGGGCGATGAATTTTGGCATCACCACATCACGCATCAACTGCATAAAGTCATTCAGCTCGGCATAGCCTTGGCTTTCTTCCAGTAAATACCACATCACACGCGGTAAATCTTTTAAATAACCCGACTTGCCGTCACGCTCAAACAAACGCACGAATATGCCTAAAATCTTGATATGACGTTGAATTGCCATAAAGTCTGCATCACGTTTAAACGCTTCAAAGCTACGATTGTGTTTTGCGCTTGCAGGTAACAACTCATAAAACACGTTGAACCAGTCATAAACACGCTCTGCATTCCATTGCACATAGGCATCTCGGGTTATCGAGATTAAGTCATAGGTATCTGCACCAATCACTGCATCTTGAAAGTCAATTACGCCGAGTTCTTGCTCATTGTCAATTTTCATTAAATTACGACTATGAAAATCACGATGTACAATGACTTGTGGCTGATTGAGCGCTGCAAGGGCTAAAAAGTCAAAAGCCTGCTCAATGGTTTCCAGTTGCTGTTCTGTCGGTTGAATATTCAACGAAGGTAATAACCAATCCGTCAATAAACGCATTTCCGTCATCAGCTTTTCATAAGAATAAGCCGGCAAATGCGCTTGACCATCTATCTGTTGCAACTCAATCAGCTGTTTAAAGCTTTGTGCATAGTATTGATCGACCGTGGTATCATCTAATAAAGTCGATAACACCACATCGCCAAAATCTTCTAACAACAAGAAACCCAGCGTGAGATCTTTCGCAACAATATGTGGTACTCGCACCCCATGCTGATCGAAAAATTCATCAATATTAACAAATGGAATGCAGTCTTCTTTTTCAGGTGGCGCATCCATGAGCATGTATGTTTTGTTTTGTAACTTTATTCGCGCATAACGGCGAAAACTTGCATCTCCAGCCAAAAAACTGACCTCGAATTGCTCCGAGTGCAGTACGGTTTGAAGCCAAGTATGTATCATTTGTTCACGTTGTGTATTCATTTGCATTAAAATCTAAAACTAGCTGAGATTTTGAAAGCCTAAGTGTAGCCACTTATCAACTTTTTCTCTATGATTGCGACAATAATTAATTGTGAATTAACACACTGGTGAATGAGACAATGCAACATCAGTTTAAATTTAATCCTTTAGCAACGGCTATTTTGACCCTGTTATGCGGCGGCGCAATGCAATCGAGTTTCGCAGCAGCAACTGATGTCGTCTCGAATTTGAATAACAGCCAGCTCAAAGCCTTAGCTCAGCAAAACGCAGTGCCACACAAACTAGAAAGTTATGCAGGCGAGCATTTTTTCCAACAATATTATGTCAATAAATCTGCCCCAGAAGCACAATTACGTGGCAATCGTTACTTAAGTTCTGCATTTTGTTCAGGTACTTGGATTACCCCTGTTAGCCCAGAACACAACGCTGCTGCCCCTAATAATACCAGTTCGGTGATAACCGCCGACTACGGTCATTACAACCCAAACGGTGATTCATTTTTACAAGGCAATGTCGTAATTGACCAACCTGGTCGTAGCATTCGCGCCGATCAAGTCACTATAGATGCCACCCAAACGCAGGCTAAAGCGCAAGGTCGTGTACAATTGTCGCAATCAGGTTTACTGACCCAAAGTGATCAAATTCAATATAATTTAAACAGCCAAACTGGCGATTTAAACAATAGTTTCTTTATTGCCGAACAACAACATGCACATGGTCACGCTAGCCAAATATTGCGACAAGATCAAAATGTCATGCTGTTAAAAGATGCCAGTTACAGCGCTTGCCCGCCAGAACAAAAACCGGCATGGAAAATTCAAGCCAAACAAATTGAACTGAATCAAGATACAGGTCGTGGCGTGACACGTGGTACCAAACTGTATGTGAAAAATGTACCCGTATTGGCAGTGCCTTATTTCAACTTTCCTTTAGATGACCGCCGTACCACTGGCATACTCACACCGAACTTTGGCTATAGCAATGACGGCGGTGTGCAGCTGACTGTACCAGTTTATCTGAATTTAGCACCCAACTACGACCTTATCCTTAGCCCAAGCTATATGAGTAACCGTGGGGCAAAGTTAGATGCTGAATACCGCTACTTGACTGGAGATTTTGGTGCAGGGGAAATTTGGGGTGGTTATTTAGCCAAAGATTCGGAATATGATGACCAAGACCGTAGTAATCTACACTTACTGCATCATTGGCAAATCAATCCGCAATGGTTCACCAACTTAGAATTTAACCACGCCTCCGATAAAGATTATTTTGCTGACTTTGACAACAACCCCAACACCAAAACCGATTTAAATTTACGCCGTGCTTGGGAGCTGAATTATCAGCATGGTATTCCAGGGCTAAAAGCACAACTTAAAGTTGAAGACTTCCAAACCCTCGATGAAACCATTAAAGATGCCGACAAGCCTTATGCACGGCTGCCACAGTTTTTAGTCAATTACTTGGCTGGCGACCCACAAGGCTTACAGTACGAATTTAACAACGATACAGCCTATTTTAAAAAATCCATCAATGATGGTTCGGCACTAGAGTCGAGTGGTACACGGTTGTATAACCATTTAGCAATTCGTTATAACTACATGACCCCATCATGGTTCTATGCGATTCCTGAAGTTTCGGTGCGCAGTATTAACACCTATTACGATCAAGACTCGCAAACTGGACGTGGTCTGGACGATGCTGACGTAGAAAAATCAGTACTGGTGCCACAGTTTAGCCTTGCTACAGGTGTGACTTTCGAGAAAGACGGTAAATACCTGCAAAGCATTTCACCTCGTGCGTTCTATGCCTATGCACCTTATAAAAACCAAACCGATTATCCAAACTTCGACTCTACCACCGCCTCGATAAGTTATGACCAACTGTTCAATCCTTATCGTTTTTATGGTCATGACCGTTTAGATGACAATAACTTCTTGTCTTTAGGTGTAACCTATAATTTATTGGATCAGGAAGGTTTGGAACGAATTCGCGCCAGTGTTGGTCAAAGTTATTATTTTAAAGACCGCCGAGTAACTTTAAATCAACAGCCCGATGAATTTGACACCCAAGATAATACTGGGCCGATTGTGAGTTTAGCTAGCCAGCTCAACCAACACGTGACCGTTAGTGCCAATTCGGCTTGGATGGCCAACGGCGATAACGCACAACATGATGCCCAAGCCTACTATATGGGCGAACAAGGCAATCTGTACAATGTCGGTTATTTCTATCGCAAAGATATTACCGATCGACAAAACCATTATGACCAAGCGATTGCATCGTTTATACAACCAGTCAAAGACAATTGGCGTATTATGGGTCATGCGCAATACGACCTCAACCACAAGCTGATGCGTGAATATTTACTTGGGGTCAATTATGAGTCGTGCTGTTGGGCGGTATCGGTTTACGGTCGCGCTTACTATAACGACTTAGATGAACCCAATAGCCCTGGGGTGGAAAGAAAACAAGCCGTAATGGCAGAAGTCACGCTAAAAGGACTTGGTGCTTTAAATAACAAACTGGCATCACTTTTGGAAAATAAAGTTTCAGGTTTCAACAAAATTAATCAATCTTGGACACAACGTTAATGAAGATAAAACCATTTCAGCCTATCTTTAGAGCCACTGTTCTCGCCGCCTTCATTGGTGCATCTATGCACAGTTTTGCGCAAGCAACCGACGAAGTGGTTGCAGTTGTGGACAGCAGTGTCATCCTTAAAAGTGATTTAGAACAAGGCATGGCTGAAGCAGAACATCAGTTAAAAGCACAAAACAAACCTATTCCGCCACAGCAATATTTAAAAACGCAGGTATTAGAGCGGCTGATTATTCGTGAAGCGCAGCTTGAACAAGTCAAACGCTATGGTATTAAAGCCGATGAAAGAAGCCTCAATGCCGCAGTGATGAAAGTTGCCAATCAATCTGGCGAAAGCTCTTTAGAAGCCTTTCAACAACGATTAGACAGCCTTGCACCGGGCACCTATGAAAGTTTACGTAACCGTATTGCAGAAGATTTGGCGATTGGCCGTTTACGTCAGCAACAAGTCATGTCACGCATTAAAATTAGCGATCAAGATGTAGAAAACTTTCTGAGCTCCCCAGAAGGTCAAGCCGCATTAGGCATACAAGTGCATGTGATTCACATGCGTATTGCCAGTGAAAATGAAAGCGAGGCAGAAAAAGTTGCACAACAGGTCAAACAATTACTTAGCAGCAATAACGACCCTCAAGCAATTTCTACACAACTTGCGACCGATAGCGTAAAAATTGATGGCTTAGACATGGGTTTCCGCCCATTATCGACCATTCCACCAGAACTTGCGGCTCGCGTTACACCATTAAAAATTGGTCAAACCACCGAATTGGTTCAAGTACGTGACGGTATTCATGTACTAAAATTACTCGACCGCAAACAAGATGAGCAAAAAGCGCTGGTATCGCAATATCAAACTCGCCACATCTTGATTCAACCCTCAGAAGTGGTCAGTTTAGACCGTGCCAAACAAATGATTGATAGCCTTTACAGTCGCGCACTCAAAGGCGAAGACTTTGCCACTTTGGCGGCAACCTATTCCAACGATAACGGTTCAGCACGTGACGGTGGTAGTTTAGGTTGGGTCAGCCCAGGTGCAATGGTGGCTGAATTTGAACAAACCATGAAAAACACACCCGTAGGGAAAATCAGCCAACCGTTCCAAAGCCAATTTGGTTGGCATATTTTACAAGTGCTAGATACGCGCCAACAAGATATGACCCAAGAAGTACATGAACGTATGGCACGACAAATAT
>SSHD01000109.1 GCA_008017255.1 Acinetobacter sp. | reverse complement strand
GTATTGCGGGCGCGTTTCGAAGCAGATAATGCCGAGCGTAGTCAGCGTGGTTTGGCAGTCATGCCAATCGATCAACATTTATTGGCAGCGATTTCAAATATGCCAGCGTGTTCGGGCATTGCACTTGGGTTAGACCGTTTATTAATGATCGCAACCAAGCAGGTCAGAATAGATGAAGTGATTGCATTTCCAGCAGATATTGCCTAAACAATGGGGTGGGGAAAAGCACCTAAATGCCAAGACGGCATTTAGGTGTATTGCCAATTAGCAGCGACCTTTTTTGGCTTGACCTGGTGGGCAGAAGTTACCATTGCCATGACCATGATGTGTGTCTGGGTCAACCACTACACTGCCATGCGGAGTATGTACAGCACATGCTGATAAACTTAAACAAATGACAGCAGCAAAGCTAAGTAGAATTTTTTTCATTGCGATTTCCTATCGATATTGAATGTTTAAACTTTAAAACTAGATCAGCTTTTTTGCTAGTGGCTTTTTAATTGCTTTATTGAATCCATTTAGCACAATCACACTGTTTTGCGATGTATTTATCACTTCATGGCTGAATTAAATGCTGCGCTGACCCAGCATACTGCAACAGGGTTTAGAAGGGTAATTGACTTAATTGGCTAAAGAAATGTGGAATGACTTTCGGCTCTAAAAGGATGGTGATAATCACCCCATACGCCGCACCCCATAGGTGCGCACTATGGTTGATATTGCTATTTCCACGTTTGCCAGACCACACGCTATATGCCACATATAAAACTGCAAAAATAATTGCCGGCACAGGTATAAAAAACACGAAAATTAGCTTCCACGGCTGAAATAAAATATAAGCAAACAGCACCGCAGACACCGCACCCGATGCGCCTAAGCTTGCCCAATGCACATTGTCACGATGTTGCAAATAGCTTGGAATAATGGCAAAAATTAAGCCACCTAAATAAAACAACACAAAGCCCATATCGAAAAAATACTGCCGATAAAAGCTTTCAATAATATTGCCAAAGAAAAACAGTGTAATCATGTTAAACAGTAAATGCGTACCATCGGCATGTACAAAACCATGCGTGATAAAGCGATCATATTGCCCACGCTGCATGGCAGGGCCCCAAAAAATCAGCCGATCCATGAGTTTTTGATTGGAAAAAGCCAACATAGAAATCACAACCGTGATTAAAATAAGCGTAACAGTATGGTTAAACGGCAGTTGTAGCATAGGTCTTTCAAATCGGTCAGAGTTTTAGCCATAATGCCATTAATGTGTGAATAAACAAGCGACTGCTATACAAATCCCACAAAAATGCTTGATTTCTGCAAAATCAACGCCATCTTCGGTTAATATAGCGCTATCAGCTTGAGGATGATTGTTATGTCGACTGAGAACACCAACACTGCCGTTGCAGCACAAATTCCTAACCTTTTAATTACTCCTACTGCACAAGAGTATTTGAGTGATTTATTAAATAAACAAAATACTCCAGGAATTGGCGTTCGTGTTTTTGTAGAGCATCCGGGTACACCGCGTGCAGAATGTTGTATGGCCTATAGCGCACCAGATGAAGTGCTTCCAACCGACTATAAGCAGGATTATCCAGATTTCCCGGCTTATGTGGATGCGCCATCAATTCCGTATTTACTAGATGCGGTGATTGACTATAACAAAGACCGTTTTGGTGGTCAGTTGACTTTCCGCGCACCTAACTCAAAAGTGCCACGTGTTGGGCCAGATGCTTCAATTGAAGAACGTATTACTTATATTTTGCAATCGGAAATTAATCCGGGGCTTGAAGGTCATGGTGGAAACTGTAGTTTAGTTGAAGTGCAAAACGACCCAGAACATGGGCTAACTGCGGTGTTAAAGTTCGGCGGTGGTTGTCAGGGCTGTTCAGCAATTGATGTGACCTTAAAGCAAGGCGTAGAAACCACTTTAAGACAGCATGTTCCAGAGTTGCAACGTGTGGTGGACCAAACCGATCACACCCAAGCCGAAGGCGCATATTTTAAATAAGTTGCAGTGTTCATATTAGGGAATCTTCGGATTCTCTAATGCTTTTCTTCTTGTCGAGGACTTGCGGCACGATGTGTTCCTCAGGATGGGGTAAAACCAATCACATCCTCTTTAAATCTTCCCCTAGCAGGGTAGACTTCAAAGCAAAAACTGGAAAGATGTATTTCAATTGTTGATGTAGATATAGCCGAAAAGCTTGTAGGAGAGGTTCTTGTATAACTTTATAGTTGCAAAAGTAAACTGAATAACAAAGTAAAATTAAACATGATTAATGAATCTTAAATAATTATATGCCTATTGAGATTGTTCTTACAACTTGTAGGTCGACAATTTTTCCAAACTATTTAAAACTCAAAGCAATTGATCTGAAAACTGTATTTTTATTTTCGCTTTGGCATAGATAGATAGTTGGGTGAATGATTTCAGGTCACGCCAAATACACTGGGCTACTTTAAACTGACCGTGCTGCGATTTATTTTTTTATTTGTGTGAAATGAGGACTATAGAAATGGATATTATCGATATTAAAATAAAGGATCAATTCAATCAGATACGAGCTGGCAAGGCGTATATTAAACACGTAGCTGCACAACAACAGCATTTAGCCATATGCCAACAAGTTGAGCATATTGTGGTCGATGATGAAATTTTATTGCCAAGTACTGAGTTGTTGTTTGAAAGTATCGCCACTTCGCATATCTATCGTATTATTGAAGATTGATTTTTGCTGACAGATGGTGCGATGTTAGGACTTATCTTTCCGAATTCAAGATATTCACAACCTGCGGCGAAGCATAGAATTTTTCTAAATAAGTTCGTGCACGTTGCCTAAAATATCCTCTATGCACGACTTGTTGAAATATGCTGCGAAAGCATTGGCTCAGTTCATGTTCAATTAAACTTTCATCTATATTGAGGTCGCGTAACAGCACATCCAAGCTACGTTCTTGATTGTGCGCATACCAGCTTGCAATACCATCATGCAGTTGTTGTTTTAAGTAGGGCGTTTGCCGTAAGTGATCCCAAATGTCGTGCGCCAAAGGCACGGTTTTGGGCAAGTCTTGCACTTCAATATATTGGGTGAGTACCGAGATCGGCATAAGTTTGATTTTATGCCACAGATTGGCTTGATAGTGGTACAGCTTGTCATCATCAAAATATTGATTTAAAACCCGCTCACTCATTTGAATGGTTTTGGAAATATTTTTCTGTAAATAATTGGCAATGGTTTCATTCAGGTTAGAGTCGGTAACCGATTCCAACATTGACTTGCCCATTTTCATAAAATGCCCCACGCCAGGCACACGGTTGGACAGTACAGACTGGTCTAAATAATCTTGAATGCTGTTTTGAATCAGTTGGGTGATGAGCGCTGCAAAGGCAGGATTGTGTACCACGGTTTTAATGAGTCGTTGCCGATGCTCAGTTTTACTGGCGACATATTGCGCAATATGGTCGATGGTGGCAACAGGTATGACCGCTTCAATACGCGTGTTTTGGTTCAGTGGATGCTGTAGGGCAAAGCCAATATGTGTGGCAATTTGTTCAATTAAAAAAGCACTGGCAGGGGTTGCCAGCACTTGTTTTTCAAGCAAGTTATAAATTTGTTCGACCGAGCAAAGCTGTTGTAATTGCTGTGAACTTAACCAATGATAGAACGCCGTAAACTCTTGTTGCAGGGTGTCCGGTTGCGCTAACTCACAATCTAAAAAATCCAGTTGTGCAGCAATCAGTTGTTCTATCATCGGCTGTGTGGTCATAAAAATTTAAAGCCTATCGCTTACTTAAAGGTTGGGTGTAGTCGCAGGTGTTTGTGCCTGCACTTTGTTGAGGAATGATATATATTGCTGTGACACCAATTGGTCTGCCTCTAAAATTGGAGTATGACCAATGCCGTTTAAGACCACAGGTGTTTGCGCATTTTTCAGTAACGATTTTAACTCGGCAGCAACTTCGACATTAATGATTTTATCCTGTTTACCCCATAAAATCAGGGTAGGTGCATCAATTGATTTTGCCAACAAAGCAAACGAATCTGGAGTAAACATTTTATTTAACGCGATAATCTGTTCGACCATTTTCGTGGTTTGATCTGCTTGTGCAATCATCATTTTTTCTTGCGCATTGGCAATTTCTTTTGGAATAAATGGCGGCGCATGCATGGCTTGCTGCATGAGAAAGTTAAAATCGCCTTTTTTGGTCACGATCATATTTTTAACATACGTTGGGTCTTTTAGGTAAGGCGTATTTGCGCTACGGAACACGCCCGCAGCATCCACTAAAAATAAGCTCTTGGTTTCCAGTGGATATTGGCCTGCATACAACATAGCGACTGCACCACCCAAAGAGTGACCTGCAATGTGCGCTGGACCGGTTAGGTTTGCGGCTTCCATAAAGCGGCGTAATTTTTCTGTTAGGTTTGGTACTGAATAATCAAATTCGTTTGGGACTCGGGTGTCGCCACTGGCAGGCATGTCTGGAATAATGACATGATAATTAGCCGTTAGCGCATGTGCCACACGGTTCCAGTTGTCACGACTACCGGCTAAACCATGAATTAACACTAAAATAGGTTTGCCTGCTTTGCCGCCTTCACTATATGACCAAGTAATATCGCCAACTTTTAAAGTTTTGCTTTGTAAACCTGCCCAAGTACGCTCTTGTTGCAGTAGGTTTTGAAAGCTCATTTCGATATCGGACGCTTGTGCGGTGCTGATTGCTGCCACTGCCAAACTGCATGTAAAAAACAATGCAGTCAGTGTTTTACGAAATGGTCGTGTGTATAGCATATTGTTCTGTCCTTGATTTATTTTTAATACCATCTTGATTATTCAATAAGTTCACGTGTGAGTCATTTGCACAAACTACAGTGCTCGCTAAATTATTGCCAATAAATTATCAATTACTTGCAATTTTGTTGTTCAAAAGCTGCGCTATCTTGTTGAGGTTGTTTGTTTTGGCAGTGACTTTCACTGCACCGCACATTACACTATTTGACACCTGTCACCGCTATGGAAATCCGTATGCTCACCGCGCAAGAAGCCTTAGAACGTTTAAAAGTTGGTAATGCTCGTTTTGTAAAAGGAGAGCTTGCTCAACAGAATCAACTGACTCACCAAGAACGTGCGGCGTTGGCAGGCGAGCAAAATCCTTTTGCGATTGTTTTGGGCTGTTCCGACTCACGTGTGCCAGCTGAAATGGTGTTTGACCAAGGCTTGGGAGATTTATTTGTGATACGTGTGGCGGGAAATGTAGTTGCACCGTCGCAAGTGGGCAGTGTGGAGTTTGCCGCAGAACGCTACGATTGTGCTGTGGTTGTGGTATTGGGGCATAGCCATTGTGGGGCAATTCAAGCCACGATTGATACCCTAATGCATCCTGAACAGCCGCCTTCGGCTAATTTGATGTCAATTGTGAACCGTGTGCGTCCATCGGTGGAAATGTTGATGCAAACCGAGCTAAAAAGTGATTTGAAAAAACTGTCTACCCATGCAGTACGTTCTAATGTATTTTCTTCGGTGAATCAGTTGCGTCATGGTTCGGCGGTGTTAGAAAGTTTAATTGAAAAGGGTAAGTTGATAGTGGTGGGTGCAGAGTATTCACTGGAAACAGGTCAAGTCACGTTTTTTGATTTTTAAGATCTAAATAAGAAAAATATTATTGAAGTAGTTTTTCGTTTTGCTTTGAAGTCTCGCCCTTGAGAGGATGAGCTAGGGCAAAGCAATGCTTTGCTCTGGCGCAAGTGAGAGGGTGCTTTTGATTTAGAGCTCCCATCTCGACCTTCCCCCATAAGGGGATGGAGACAAGCGTTAGGCGCAGACATCGTCTCAAAAAATGATTTATAAAGCCGCTTTAATATACGGATACGCCGTATTGAGCAAAATCGGTTGGGCTTTGGCATTGGGGTGAATTTGGTCGTTTTGCATTAAATGTTTATGTCCCGCCACACCATCCAGAAAAAACGGCAGTAGTTTAATCTTATAACGCTGGCTGACCACTTTATAAGTATTTGCAAAAGCAGAACTGTATGCTGTGCCATAATTGGGCGGTATTTTCATGCCAAATAAAAGCACAGTGGCTTTTTGGTTTTGGCTCAGTTGTACCAGTTGGGCGAGGTTGTTTTGCATCATCTGTGGTGGTTGCCCACGCAAGCCATCATTTCCCCCCAGTTCAATTACTACCACGTTGGGTTTATGTGTTTGCAACAGTTTGGGCAGTCTAGCCAATGCGCCACTGGTGGTTTCACCACTGACACTTGCATTGACCACCTTGTGCTGTTTCGGATACTGTTGGTCTAAGCGATGTTGCAATAACTGCACCCAACCTTGTTTGGGTTCTATGCCATAGCCCGCGCTTAAACTGTCGCCTAAAATCATAATGGTTTTGGCGTTCACCAGTGTTGGTAGTATACATATTGTCATTACAATGAGTGTTTTAGCCGCAAATTCAATTCGCTTAAATCGTTGCATCACAGATAAGATTCGTTCTAAAGGGATACCTGACATCATGCCACAACCGATTATTTCTGCCCGAAAAGTTACACAAAATATTCAAATTCATCAGCAAAGTTTAAGCATTTTAAAAGAGATAAATTTAGATATTTACGCAGGCGAGCAGATTGCCATTACGGGGCGTTCGGGTTCAGGAAAATCGACTTTATTGGGTATTTTGGCAACGCTTGACCGACCAAGTTTAGGCGAGCTGTGGGTGTGTGGGCAGGCGGTGCACAATTTACCAGAAGAACAACGTGCGCAAGTTCGCTTGCAAAGTATTGGTTTTGTATTTCAGTCATTTCATTTATTGCCACAACTCAGTGCCTTAGAAAATGTGATGTTACCGTTGCGTTTACAGCCAGATTTTAATTTTAAACACGCCGAACAAAAAGCCTTGGCATGGTTAGAACGTGTGGGTTTGCAGCGTCAGGCACAGCAAACGCCGAAAGTTTTATCTGGCGGCGAACAACAACGGGTTGCTATTGCACGGGCCTTAATTAGTGCACCGAAAATTATTTTTGCCGATGAACCTACAGGTAATTTAGATGAGCAAACCGCTACGGAAATTGAACAGTTATTATTTGATTTAAATAAAGAATTGGGCACCACTTTGGTGTTAGTGACGCACGATCAGAATTTGGCGGCGTTATGCCAGCGTCATGTACGTTTGCACGAGGGGCAAATTGAGGAAATTTTAGCAATAAAGGAATAGGTATGAGCTCTATAGTTAAGCCTTTATTGCTGCAAAGTTTGCGTAGCGGTGGTTTGTATTTACTGGTTATTGCGCTGTCGCTGGCGATTAGTGCCACCACCGCTTTAAAGTTTAGCAATAACCAAGTGCAAAATGCCGTAGCACTGCAAGCAGCAGAAATGTTGGGGGCGGATGTAGTGTTGTCCGATAGCACACCCATTCATCCGCAGTGGTTGCAACAGGCGCAGCAGCTCAAGTTAAAATCTGCTGCCGTGACGGTTTTTGGGTCGATGGCGCATACTCAAGATCAGTTTGTAATGGTCAATGTGAAAGCGGTGGATGCGCATTTCCCGCTCAGGGGCAGTTTAGAGATTCAGCCGCCCACAGCGCAGTTGCAAGCGGGTCAGGTGTGGTTAAGCCCACGTGCAATGGATTTATTGCACAGCAAATTGGGAGATAAAATAGCCATTGCCGATGGTCAATTTACCGTGAGTGGGGTGATTGAACATGACTCCAATCAAGAACTTGGTTTTTCAGGTTTTTCGCCTACCGTGATGATTCACCAAGCCGATATTGCGAAAACCAATGCCATACAAGTGGGCAGTCGAATTGAATATCGCTTGTTGATGGCAGGTGCGCCTGAACAGGTCAATGCCTTTAAACAAAGTTTTGAACAGCATTTTAAACCACAAAGCTCGCCGCAAAATGCACACGAGCAAGCCAATACCAAGCTAGAGCCAAACTCGCTGAAACTGCGAGATGCCAGTCAGTCTAATACGCGCTTAATGAAACCGATTGAAAATTTGGACACCTTTTTACAGCTCGCCAATTTAATGACCATCCTTTTGTGTGGCATTGCCATCGCCTTGACCAGTCAGCGTTATGTGCAACAAAATCAAGATCATATTGCGTTAATGCGTTGTTTAGGGGCGAGTAAATATCACATCTTACTCGCCTATGTTGCTTTGCTCGGCATGGTTAGTGCCTTGGCGATAGTGTTAGGCAGCCTAATTGGGCTGGCTTTGGGCTATGGCTTATTGCAACTGATGTTACAGCTGATGCCACAATTACAACTCACCTTTGTCATGACTGATGTATTGCAAGCGTTACCCATTGCAATTTTTACCAGTGTGATGGTGTTGGTTGGCTTTATTTTGCCGAGTATTTGGGAGCTCTTAAATACCCCGCCCATTCGAGTGATTCGCCAACAAGAGCGTTCACGCCGTTCTTATGTGGCGATGTTTGCGGTGGGTGTGGGCAGTTTGCTGCTGTTTAGCTTGGTGCTCAGTGATAATTTGCAACTCAGCGTAATGGTTCTCAGCGCAATTTTAATGCTGTGCGCCGTGCTGTATGTGCTGATTTGGCTGTTATTAAAAGCGATTAAACAACTGAAACATCCTCTTTCTGCCTATGTGCGTGTGCCACAGCAAACCGCCGTGCAAATAACCGCTTTGGCATTGGGTTTAAGTTTAATTACCGTATTGAGCGTGCTGCGAACCGATTTATTAGAGCGTTGGCAGCAACAATTGCCTGAAGGTACGCCAAACCAATTTGTATATGGTTTGCCGCCTTTTGATATGCCACAGTTTAAGCAACAACTGGCGCAAAATGGTTGGGGTGCATCGCCGTTGTATCCGAATATTCGTGGGCGTTTAGTGGCAAAAAATGATCAGCCCTTTAGTGCAGCACTGACTCAGCACAACAATTCGCTGCGCCGTGAGCTGAACTTGACCCAAGCCGAGCAGTACCCGCCAGATAATGTAATTACACAAGGCGAGGCGAAATTTACCCAAGCGGGGCAAGTGTCGGTAGAGGCAGAACTCGCCCAAGAATTAGGCATTCAAATAGGTGATAAACTGAGTTTTAGTTTGCCTGAAGGTACTTTGCAAGCCACTGTCATTAACTTGCGTAGTGTCGAGTGGGAAAGTTTTAGTCCAAATTTTTTCTTTATTTTTTCACCGCAAAGTATGGATGAAAATGCTGGTAGTTATTTAGGCAGTTTTTATGTCACAGCAGCTGAACAGTCGAAAATGGTGCAGTTGATTCAGCAATTTTCCAATACAGTGTTTATAGATGTGGGGCGGGTGTTGGATGAAGTCAAACGCTTAATGAATGTGTTGGTACAAATTGTGACTGTACTTGCTATGTTGGTCGGGCTGTCTGGGGTGTTGGTGCTGATAGCCTGTTTAAATGTGTTGATGGATGAGCGGCGTAAGGAGGTGGCGTTATTACGTTCATTCGGCATTGCCAAACTGAAGTTGAAACGCATGTTGAGTTTTGAAATTGGTTTTATTGGGCTATGTGCGGGTATAGTCGCCTGTTTTTTTGCTGAAATTATTAGCGCCATTGCCAGTTATAAAATGCAAATGCCGATGCAGTGGCATGCCGAAATTTGGTTGATTTTGCCGTTGAGCATGATGCTGCTGTGTAGCTTGATTGGACGTTATCGCCTGAGCTATTTGTGTGACTTGCCGCCGTTGCAAAGTTTAAGGGAAATGAACTAAGCGAAAGTGAGCATGTTAGGCAAATTGCAGTAAAATTTCATACCACAATTGCTGTAGTGCAACGCTCAATGCGCTGCAATACGCATAAAATGCAAGTAGCAGTACGGCAGCCAGTATG
>SSHD01000001.1 GCA_008017255.1 Acinetobacter sp. | reverse complement strand
GTACTACGTGCTTTAGGTTTATCTGACGAGTTAGCGCACAGTTCAATCCGTTTCAGTTTTGGTCATTACACCACTGAAGCCGATATTGACCATGTGTTAAGCATTACCCGAGCTGCGGTTGAGAAATTACGTGAACTTTCTCCGCTTTGGGATATGTACAAAGAAGGGATTGACCTTTCAACAGTTGAATGGGCTGAACACTAATTCCTTGAGCGTTCAACTGAACGCTTGATTGAAAATCAGTATTTCACCCTCATATTAATATTAGGCTGACCCCGAGGTTTGGAGAAGCAACATGGCTTATAGCGAAAAGGTAATTGATCATTACGAAAACCCTCGTAATGTTGGCATTTTAGACAAAAATGCAGAAAATGTAGGTACTGGCATGGTCGGCGCACCTGCGTGTGGCGACGTAATGCGTTTACAGATTCAAGTCGATGAGCAAGGCGTGATTGAAGAAGCACGTTTTAAAACCTATGGCTGTGGTTCTGCCATTGCATCGAGCTCTTTAGTCACCGAATGGCTAAAAGGCAAAACCCTTGATGAAGCGCAAGCAATCAAAAACATTGATATTGCAACCGAGCTTGCATTGCCGCCTGTAAAAATACATTGCTCAGTTTTGGCTGAAGATGCGATTAAAGCTGCGATTGAAGATTATCGTGGCAAAAAAGCCAAAGTTTAACTGATGACCGAAATAACATTGGAGTTTTCATGATCCATTTAACTGAAAATGCTGCAACTCACATCAGCAATTACCTGCTCAATCGCGGTAAGGGTGCAGGCATTCGCGTTGGTGTGAAAACTTCGGGTTGTTCTGGATTGGCTTATGTCCTTGAGTTTGTCGATGCTGTCGATAACCACGATCAAGTATTTGAGCAATTCGGGGTAAAGGTTTTTGTTGATCCTAAAAGCCTAGTTTATCTGAGTGGTTTAGAGATGGATTATGTGAAAAATGGTTTAAATGAAGGCTTTGAATTTAGCAATCCAAACCAAAAAGGTGAATGTGGTTGCGGTGAGTCATTTACTGTTTAAGCATTTAATTTGTCTATCTTAAATACAAAATCCCCCTAAATCCCCCTTTTCAACGGGGGACTTCCACATGTGAAGCCCCTCCCTTTAATAAAAGGTGAAAAGTTGAGTTTCGCAAGGAAGGGATTTTAAAACGGAATTCATCTCCCATGAATCATTTTGAGTTGTTCCAATTACCCGAAGCACTCGATATAGATTTAGCAGCTTTAAAAAAACAGTTTCTAAGTTTGCAACAGCAGTATCATCCAGATAAAGCCCAAGACAAACAGCAAGCACTGATTATGTCAAGCGACATCAATCAAGCCTATAAAGTGCTGTCACATGTCGATAGTCGTGCAGCTTATTTGCTGAGCTTAAAAAAGCAAGATCATCATTTGGATCAATCTATTAGTGATTTTGAATTTTTACAGTCGGCACTGGAAATGCGTGAACAACTGGATGATGCCACATCACCTGAACAACTCAACACCTTAAAAGTTGAGGTGCAACAGTGGATTGATGGCTTGGTGCGTGAGTTTAAACTAGACTATGCCGATGAAGATTGGGCCGAAGCACGCGACACCGTCCGTAAACTGCGTTTTTTCCAACGTGTGATGAATGATATTGATAAAACTGAAGACCGTATGCTCGATGAAGCAGACAGCTTCGATTTAGACGATGATTTTTAATTCGCTGTAACTGATATTTTCAAGGGATATTTTACCCATGGCACTTTTGCAAATTGCTGAACCTGGTCAATCGACTGCCCCGCACCAACATCGTATTGCGATTGGCATTGACTTAGGGACAACCCACTCTTTAGTGGCGACAGTGCTATCGGGAAAACCGAAAGTCCTTGCAGATGAAAAAGATAAGGTCTTACTGCCCTCTATTGTGCATTATGCAACTAATGCCACCACCTTTGGCTATGCCGCCAAACCGTTTGTGCTGACCGACCCGAAAAATACTATTGTTTCGGTAAAACGCTTTATGGGTCGCTCGCAAGCAGATATTAAATTTCAACATCCATACACATTGGTGGGTGCTGAAAATGAAATGCCCGCCTTTGAAACCGCTGCGGGTCGTAAAACGCCAGTGGAAATTTCAGCTGATATTTTAAAACAATTGAAAGACCGTGCTGAAGCAAGTCTGAATAACCCAGTCAATGGCGCAGTAATTACTGTACCTGCTTATTTTGATGAAGCACAACGTCAAGCCACACGTGATGCAGCGCAACTGGCAGGTTTAAATGTATTACGTTTACTCAATGAACCTACAGCAGCGGCAGTTGCTTATGGGCTCGATCAAGACACCAATTTAAGTACCGACCGTAATTATGTGATTTATGATTTGGGCGGCGGTACCTTTGATGTGTCGATTTTACGCTTTACTCATGGCGTATTTGAAGTGCTGGCAACTGGTGGACATACGGCTTTGGGCGGTGATGACCTAGACCGCTTAATTGTTAAATGGGCGAAAAAACAGCTCAATATCGAAACCTTAAGCAACGAAGAATATGCTGTTTTTGTGGTTGCTGCACGTCAAGCCAAAGAGCATTTAAGCGACCATAACAGCACTGAGCTCAAATTATTGGATGATCGCCTGACCTTAGACCGTCCTACTTTTGAAGCCATTATTCAAGTGGCATTAGATAAAACCATGAGCGTATGTAAACATGTACTGCGTGATGCCAAACTCAGCCTAGATGAAATTGAACATGTGGTACTTGTTGGTGGTTCAACTCGTTCTTATGCAGTGCAGCGCGCCGTGCAAAACGTATTTCAACGTGAGCCTTTATGTACCATTAACCCAGATGAAGTGGTTGCGATTGGTGCCTCGATTACTGCCAATCAATTGATTGGTAATAGCCAAGATGGTTCTTTGCTGCTTGATGTCACCCCGCTTTCGCTTGGTTTAGAAACCATGGGCGGATTAGTCGAACGTTTAATTTCACGTAATACCGCTATTCCAGTGGCACGCCGTCAGGAATTTACCACCTATCAAGATGGCCAAACGGCGATGTTGATACATGTGGTGCAAGGTGAGCGTGATTTAGTTGAGCACTGTCGCTCACTAGGGCACTTTGTGTTGCATGGTATTCCACCGATGACTGCTGGACAAGCACGTATTGAAGTGACCTATCAGGTCGATGCCGATGGTTTATTGACCGTGGCCGCCAAAGAAACCACCTCTGGCGTACAGGCGCACATTGATATTAAACCGTCTTATGGTTTATCGAGTGCCGACACCGAGCGTTTATTGGTCGAAGGTTTTCAATATGCCGAAGAAGACAAACAGCTACGGCATTTACAAGAAACCAAAGTGGAAGCACAGCGTGAACTGGAAGCCTTAGAGCAAGCCTTAAAAGCCGATACCGATTTACTAAGTCAGCAACAAGCGCGTGACTTAATACTTGCGGCAGAAGCCTTAAAAGCACGCCTTGAAACCAATGAATTACAAGCGATTGAACAAGCTGTTGAACAGCTTAAACTACACAGCGATGCCTTTGCTGCACTTCGCATGAACCGCCATATTGACCAAGCCTTAAAAGGCACCAAACTTGAAGATTGGTCAAACTCAAACTAAAGCTATCGGTGATGAATATGCCACGTATTAAAGTTCTTCCTCATGCTCAAATTTGTCCCGAAGGCGCAGAATTTGAAGTCGAGCAAAATGCAAACCTTTGTCAAAGCTTACTCAAGCAAGGCATTAAAATTGAACATGCTTGTGATATGTCAGCGGCATGTACCACTTGTCACGTTGTGGTGCGTAAAGGTTTCGACAGTCTAGAAGAAATGAATGATGTAGAAGCAGATTTGCTTGACCGTGCTTGGGGCTTAGAACCTGACTCTCGTCTGTCTTGCCAAGTCGCTATTGTGAATGAAGACTTAGAAATTGAAATCCCCAAATACACCATTAACCATGCTTCGGAAAATCACTAAACTTTTCAATGCTTAGCGAATAAAAAAACTCCTCACAATGAGGAGTTTTTTTATTCGATTTTTTTTGCTGTAGTAAGATAATTTACAACTTATTTACTCACTTCATCATCCAAAGTCAGTCTTGGAATACCTTGTGCATTGGTCATTTTCTGCTGTGTTTTGATGCGTTGGGTCATTTTTTCCAAAATTTCAACCAATTCAGGGTATTCGTAATTTTGCACTTCTTCTAAATTCAGCACCAAGTGGAAGCCTTTATATTCAAAGTCGAACCATTTTTGTGTTTCTGACTTTTTACCTGTGTATTTCTCCATTACTTGCCAAGTTTTGACTGGACCTTGAATCCCCTTCAAATAAATTGGCACTTTTGGTACACACATAAATTCATTTTTAACATATTGATGGGTATCTTCAGAAATTAAAATTTCATCGACTTCGGCTGCTGACTGTAGGCGCGCTGCCAAGTTAGCATCTCGCCCAACAATTGTATAAGCCATACGATGTGAAGCACCGTAATTGCCGACGTGGCAATATCCAGTACTGATACCCATGCGAATATGCAGCGCAGGATAACCCATTTTTTTCCAACGCTCACGCAATAGTTTCATTTGCTGACGCATGGCAATTGCCATCTCTACGCAAGATTTTGCGTCTTGCTCAACCCCTTGCGAGTTTGGGTCACCAAAGAAAATCAGCACTGCATCGCCCATAAATTTATCCACGGTGGCTTCATATTGCTTGGCAATATCCGTCATGTGGCTTAAATAGTCGTTGAGCAAGAAAGCTAGGTCATCTGGAATCAAGGTTTCTGACAGTTCAGTAAAGCCTTGAATATCAGAGAAAAATATGGTGAGTTTTTTCCGTTTATATTCAATTTTTGCTTCAGCTTCACCGCGCATAATCGACTGCCACAATTGTAGCGGCGCATAACGACTGAGTTGGTTAGCAAAAGCAATATAGCGGATCATTTGGTTGTGATAATACTGTCGCTGTCTGCTTAGCACCGTTAAACGACGGTTTTGATAATAATTGCCAATCACAATAAACATCATCAAACCCAGTAAACTCAGTACAGTTAACTCTGGGTTACTCGGTTCAAAATATTCTTCTGCACCAAAGATGAAATACGTACAAGCATAAAAAACCAATAAGCTAATTAAGCCGACTAAACTAACAATGGGTAAGCTAATTTTATTATTCATGCCCACATACAAAAGGCCAAATACAATGGCAATGGTCGGCACTAAATTTAAATGCAGTGCAGCAAGTACAATGGATGCAATAATGACTTCATTGACAAATAAGATACTTTTGACCGTGCTGGCTTCGTATTTTCGTAGTAGCCATTTGTCTAACTTTAAGCTAAATAGATAATACAGTACCAGTAATGGCACGATATACAATGGATAGTTCGAGCTATAAGCAGTAAAAGCATAAATGACTAAAATCAATGACAAAATTGCATATCCCATCAAACGATGAAAATAAACAAATTGTCTTGGTTCTTTATCGATTAGCCTATCTAACGGCACCCGAGCCTCCTTGGGCTATTGCACTATCCTAATGATTACGAGCTTTGCGTATTAGTCCATACGCCAATCAAATGGCATATCACCTTGACCACGTAGTGCTAACATTAAAGTTTGGCGCATGTGAGCCAATACTTCATTGCTATAAGGTACAGCCGGTGCGCCCCAAATTGGTTTTGGCCATGCGACATCGTTTTGATAACGCACTACATGATGAAAATGCAATTGCGGCACTATATTGCCTAAAGCGGCAACATTCATTTTATCGGCACGGAAAACACGCGCCAATTGGCTCGATAACCAGCTCGATTCACGTAAAAATTGTTCTTGATCTGCTTGGCTTAGCTCGTAAAGCTCTGTGACACCTGGTACACGTGGTACCAAAATCAACCAAGGAAATTGCATATCATTCATTAAACGACATGTTGAAAGCGGAAAATCGCCTACAAAAAAAGTATCTTGAGCCAGTTGTGGATGCAAACTAAACATATCTTTACAAATGATGCAGAATAATGATGGTTCATACTATCACAGTAGTTGGGATGTGAATATTGCTACTCAGCTGTTTGATTACAAATAACAATGATTTTGTTGAAATATTACAGCAACATCGGCATTCAACCCCGATGTTGCTGCTAAAAAATCCAACGGATGCCGTTGATCCATCACATTTCACTTATTTAACAATGCAACTCGCCCAATAGTCTGTCTAATACACTCACGATAAACTGAATCCGTTGCTCATATTCGCCCAATTTTTGAGTGACTTTTAAGCGTTGCCCGCCTTCCATACGATAATGCGTTGGGTTGCTTTGCATGAGATGAATAATGCTCGTGGCTTGCACTGGCGTATCTGGTGAAAACTCGACATAACCACCATTGCTATTTAAATCAATTTTGGTCATGCCCAACTGTTCAGCTTTTAAACGCACCTGATGCACTGCAAATAGATGCTTCACAGACTGCGGCGGAATACCAAAACGATCAATCAATTCCATACGAATATTGTCGAGTTTTTCTTGGCTATCGGTATTACTAATGCGTTTATAAAACAACAGGCGTTGGTGTACATCGCCCAAATAGTCATCTGGAATCAGCGCTGGTAGATGCAAATTGATTTCCGCAGTCAGCGACAACGGCGCATCGAAATTTGGGGTTTTACCTTTTTGAATGGCTTTGGTGGCTTTTTCCAACATTTCCATATACAAACTATATCCAATGGCTTTCATAGAACCGCTTTGTTGTTCGCCCAATAATTCACCTGCGCCACGAATTTCTAAATCTTCGGTTGCCAACATAAAACCTGCGCCCAAAGTTGCAGCACGCTGAATGGCATCGAGGCGTTTTTCTGCATCGCCTTTTAAGTGTTTCAGTGACGGAACTAATAAATAGGCATAGGCTTGGTGATGCGAACGCCCAACACGCCCCCGCAGTTGATGCAGTTGCGCCAAACCGAGTTTATCTGCCCGTTCTATCAAAATCGTATTGGCATTTGGAATATCAATACCTGTTTCAATAATGGTTGAACACACCAATACATTATAATCTTTATGATAAAACTGCTGCATGACCTGTTCGAGTTCGCGTTCCCGCATTTGCCCATGTGCGACAGCGACACGTGCTTCAGGCACTAAATAGCGCAAATTTTCCGCTGCACGTTCTATGCTATCGACTTCATTGTGTAAAAAATACACCTGACCACCACGTAATATCTCACGTAAAATCGCTTCTTTAATTGCGTCATCGGTGTGTTCTTGCACAAAGGTTTTGACCGCTAAACGCCGTGCCGGCGGTGTGGCGATAATAGACAAATCACGCATCCCCGAAAAAGCCATATTCAAAGTACGTGGAATAGGTGTGGCGGTTAAGGTCAGCATATCGACATCGGCACGTAAAGCTTTAATGCGCTCTTTATCGCGCACGCCAAAACGATGCTCCTCATCGACAATCATTAAACCTAGATTGTTGAATTGAATGTTTTCTTGCAGAATTTTATGCGTACCAATCACGATGTCGACTTTGCCATCGGCTAAATCCTCAATGGTTTTCACATGGGTTTTATTGCTGCCAAAGCGTGATAAAACCTCTATACGCACGGCGGTGTCGGCAAAACGATCTTTAAAAGATTCATAGTGTTGCTGCGCCAGCAGCGTAGTCGGCACCAATACCGCCACTTGTTTATTGTTTTGTACGGTGACAAAAGCCGCTCGCATGGCGACTTCTGTTTTACCAAAGCCGACATCGCCACAAACCAACCGATCCATTGGTTTTGCCAATTGCATATCATGCAGTGTCGCTTCAATCGCATTGGCTTGGTCGAGTGTTTCTTCATAGGCAAAACCGCTGCTAAATTGCATATAAGCGCTATGATCCATTTCAAACGCAAAGCCTGGTTTGGCTTGGCGGCGGGCTTGTATATGCAATAATTCGGCGGCAACATCGTGAATTTGTTCTAGGGCTTTGCGCTTCGCCTTGCTCCATGTATCGGTGCCGAGTTTATGTAACGGCGCAAGGTCTGGGTCGCCACCGCTATAACGGCTAATGAGATGTAAATTGGTGACTGGCACATAAACTTTGGCGGCATCGGCATAATCGAGCTGTAGAAACTCATGCGCTTGATCGTCAATTTCTAAGGTAATTAAACC